>JAFAXX010000044.1 GCA_019240655.1 Solirubrobacterales bacterium | reverse complement strand
GACGCCGCCGGCGCGGGTGCACTGAGGTGGATGCCCAACGCAAGCACGACCAGGGCGGCGATCACCCCGCAGGCGGCCGCAGTAAACATGAATCCCCGCCGGCTCCGGCCCCGGCCGACTGCCCCCGAAAGCATCTTCATCGTCCCTCCCCACTAGGCACTGCGCTTCGCGAACCCCGCACCGTCATCGTACCGGAGAAGCCCAGCGCGCCTGTTATATTCTGCCGCCGTGCGGGCGAGCGGGAGAGTCCTGTGGAGGGCGGCGTGGGCGCTGGCGCTCGGGCTCAGCGGCCTGCTGTTCGCCGCCTTCGCGCCCTCCGCGGTCGCCCGCGACGCGGTGGTGAGGTCGTTCGACGGCACGCCGATCTCCCTGCACTTCTTCCCGGCGGCCGGCCTGAGGCCTGGTCAGCGGGCGCCGACGGTGATGGAGGGTCCCGGTTGGGGCGGGACCGCCGCCGCCAATCCGGATGGCGCCACCGCGGCGGCCCTGGGGGTGGTCGGGCTGGGTCCGCTGCATCGCAGCGGCTACAACGTCCTCACCTGGAATCCTCGGGGATTCGACGGTTCCGGCGGCCTGGCGGAGATCGACAGCGCCGGGTACGAGGGCCGGGACGTCTCGGCGGTGATCAGCTGGCTGGCCCGCCAACCCGAGGCTCGGCTCGACCGGCCCGGAGACCCGCGGGTCGGGATGGTGGGCGGATCCTACGGCGGCGGGATCCAGCTGACCACGGCGGCGATCGACCATCGTATCGACGCGATCGTGCCCGACATCGCCTGGCATTCGCTCCTAACGAGCCTGTACAAGGCTGACACCGTCAAGCTCGCGTGGTCGCAGCTGCTGGCGCTCGCCGCGCAGGCCGCCGGGCAGCGCACCGATCCGACGATCGCCAAGGCCGACGCCGAAGGGCAGGCGAGCAACATCCTCAGCCCCGACGTGGTCCACTTCTTCGCCACCCGGGGGCCGGGGCAGCTGGTGTCGCGGATCCGTGCCCCCACGCTGCTCATCCAGGGGACTGTCGACACGCTGTTCACCCTCCGGGAAGCGGTCGGGAACTACGAGATCCTGCATGCGCATCATGTGCCGACGAAGATGCTGTGGTTCTGTGGCGGGCATGGTGCGTGCCTTACCAACCCCGGCGACACCGGCCGGATCGAGCGTGACACCTTGCGATGGCTGGCTCGGTACCTGAAGGGCGAGAAATCGGTCAAGACGGGGCCCGGCTTCGAGTGGCTCGACCAGCGGGGGCGCTCCTACAGCGCGCCGTCGTTTCCGCCGCCGTCGGGACGCTCGCTGAGCGCCACCGGCTCGGGCCGCCTGTCCCTGATCGCCTCGGGTGGCTCGGGCCCGTACCGGGGGCCGTTTCCCGCCAACGGAGGGCTCGGCGCCGAGGTCGCCTCGGCGACCCCCTCGCGGGCCGCCAACGCAGTCGACGTCAGCTTCACGGCGCGCTCACCGGGGTTGATCCTCGGGGCGCCGCAGCTGCAGCTGACCTACCGTGGCCGCGGCGCCGGAGTGCCCGCGCGCGTGCTGGCGCAGATCGTCGACGATCAGACGGGGAAGGTGCTCGGCAACCAGATCACGCCGATCCCCGTCGTCCTGGACGGGACGCGGCGCACCGTCGCGCTGCCGCTCGAGATCGTGATCGCCTCGCTGCGGCGCGGCTCGCGGCTGACACTTCAGCTCGTCGCGCAGAGCAGCCTCTACGACACCCATCCGGCCGGCGGCAGCGTGACGTTCTCGCGGATCTCCCTCACGCTGCCGAGCGTGCGTGTCGGTTAGTCAGCGGCGCGCTAGGTCGACGAGCCTCTGACGTTGCTGCGGTGATGGCCAGGGCGGCGCACCGGCCTCGGTGTTCATCCTGGCGTGAGCGGCGCTCGACGTCGCGGGGATCGCGACGTGGACCCGGTCGTCGGCCAGCGTCCACTTCAGCAACTCGATGGCACCGAGTCTCCGGGTCAGCGACCCGCCGCCGAGCGGCCGCATCGCGATGACCCCGAGGTCGAGCTCGGCGGCCAGCGGCAGGATCCGCCGCTCGACCTCGCGCTCGAGCGGGTTGTAAGGCACCTGGATCGCGTCGATCCGTCCCGTGCGCATGACGCGCTCGAGCTCGCCGAAGGCGCTGGTCGCGTAGTGCGTCGCGCCGAGCCAGCCGATTCTTGCCGCCGCGCGCTCCGCCTCCAGCCATTCGAGGTGCTCGGGCCAAGCCACCAGGTTGTGGACCTGCTCCAGGTCGACGCGGCCGCCGAAGAACTCGAGCTGGGCCTCGAACTGGGTACGGGCGGCGGCCATCGAGCTCGTCCAGATCTTCGTGGCCACCAGGGCACCTTCACGGCGCCCGCCCAGCGCGCGGCCGAGCACTCCCTCCGCCCGTCCGTACATCGGCGAGGAGTCGAACAATCGGGTGCCGCCGTCCCAAACCGTGTCGACGACGTCCCGCGCGCCCCGCTCCGCGCTCGCCGCGACGTCGAACGTCTGCCAGGTGCCGAGTCCGACTACCGGCACCTGCCATTCGGTGCGTCCCAAGCGACGGCGTTCCATTCGCCCGCCTCTACCCGATCCCGGGTCTCGCACGCCGGGGCGGCCTCGCGTCGGACGATACCCGGCGCAGCCGGGGGCGACTGCCGAAGGGGCTCAACGGGTACGAGCACCGCGACGGCGCGAAAGGAGCCTGGCCATGGCCGTGACTGTGATCACTCATCATGCACTGCGCGACGAGGCCGCCGCGCAGGAGTGGGACGCCGCGATGTACGAGCGGCTGACCGCCGCCCGGGGGCAGACCGGCTGGATCGGAGGTCAGCTGCTCAAGGCGGTCAACGACCGGACCCTGCGTACGCTGGTGGGAACCTGGGAGAGCCGTGCAGACTGGGAAACATGGCATGAGGAGCCAGCCTTCCGAGAGACCCGCGAGCGGCTCGAAGGTCTTCAGTCGCGTCCATCGGAGTCGACCTGGTACGACGTCGTCGACGAGCGGAGGGGCGCCTGAGCCGTACTACACGGGCGAGCGAAGTCGCTTCAGTCGCTTCGCCGCCGGCTGCCGAAGACCAGGGAGCCGTGGTTGCACAGTCGCGGCAGGTATCAGGCGTCTTCACGGGTGTGGATCTCCAGGTGCTCGCTGGCGATCTACCCCGATAGCGCGCTCCGCCCATCAGTCGTCCTTCCACGGCGGGGTCTCGCCCATCTTGGCGTAGTAGCGGGCTAGGTGACGCTTGACGCCGTCGATGTCCTTCTGAGGCAGCTCCGCGCCGCCGCGCGCTCCCTGCATGACGCCCGCGGCGGAGATGATCGCCCGCGGGACCGCCTTGAGCTTCCCGTCGACGATGTCGGCGATCTGGAACTTGTAGCCCTTGAACTTGTCGGCGTCCGCGGGCTCGTACCAGACGAATGCCTTGCGGTAGCGGTCGTTGGGGCCGTGGTCGGCTCCGGCCCAATCGCGCAGCCGGCGGTTGGCGGCGGAGCCGTCCCACTCCCGGTCTCGGTCGGCCAGCGGCAGGTCCTGGAACTCGACCACGCTCATGCGATCCTCCTCCGTTCGGGTGTCCCGTGGTCTACCCCGCACCGGTCCCGCCCCCGCGTCGGGTGCATCGACATCTCGCTTCCGACAGAGGTGTCGCCGAGAGCTGTGTCAGTGGCGCGCGCGCATCTCGGGCAGGCGAGCGGGGTTGAAGTCATCGGAGCGCACCCATCGCAGCAGCGCCTGCTCGGTCTCGATCACCCGCTCGGCAGCAGCCGGCAACGCCGCGGCGATGTCGAGCGGGATCTTGAGCACTCCGTGCTGGTCGGCGTGCAGCAGGTCACCGGGAGCGACGACGAGGCCGCCGATCTCTACGGGTTCGCCCACCGTCTCGACTCGCACGTACGCGTGCGAGACTGACGGTCCGGCCGCGAAGAAGTGAAAGCCCATCCCGCGCGCCTCGTCGAGGTCGCGCACGGCGCCGTCGGTCACGCAGCCGACGCACCCGAGCGCCCCGAAGATCGTGGCGTGAACCTCGCCCCAGAGCGAGCCGTGCGCCGGCGGGTCGTCGAGGTCCTGGACCACTACGACTCGCGGCGGCCGGACGGTGCGGACATGCGCGTAGAGAGCGTCGTTGCCGGCGCCGGCCCAGTCCGGACCCGGCTTGCCGCGGGCGACGATCGTCGCGGTGGCGGCGAATCCGACCATCCGGCCGAGCTCCGGGAACATGCACCGGATCCGGCTGTCGGCGAAGCCGACGTCTCGGGGCTGCACATCGAGCGTCTCGATCGCGTTGGCCAGCGTCGGGGCGTCGTAGCGCGCCAGCGACTCGAGCAGTTCCTCCATCCTCACAGCCTAGGACACGCCGCTTGCCCGAGCAGAATCCTTGCTGAGCGGGGGCGGTGATCGCGAGCTGCTTCGCCACCGAGGTGTTGAGCGCGGGTTCCTGATCCACCTCGGCTGCCCGCGAACGCCCGTAGCTTCTCCATGTCGGCGTTGCGCTCCACGACCGATGGTGGCATCGACTGTGCTGAGAGGCTGGCCCCGCCGTCCGTATCAGGCGTGGCTACGGCGCCGCGGTGGCGACGGCCAGCTCGGGCGCGGACTCGGCCGGCAGCGGTGGTGGGTGGCCTGCTCGAAGGCATAGCCAAGGCGGAAGACCGTCGGCTCGTCGTATGGCTTCGCGACGAACTCAAGCCCGACCGGGAGGCCCGAGGTGGTGAATCCCGCGGGCACGCTCATCGCCGGCATCCATGTCTGCGAGGCGATCAGCGTGTTGGTCGGGAAAGTCAGCACGGTCCACTGCTTACGCCCGTCCATCGTTGGCGCCGGCACCTGCACACTCGGGTAGACGAGCGCGCCGAGCCGGTTGGCGGCCATGACGTTGACCGCCTCGCGGGGTGACTGCCAGCTCGCGATCGCGATCGAGCGTGATGCCCTCCGTGTGGCTGAGAAGTACCATGACCGGCACCAGCCCGCCAGCCCGTACGGTGCGACGGTCAATCGGTGAGGATCATCACCGAGGTTTCCCACGACATTCCGGGCAACCTCGTGCGCACGCGAGACTCACAGAAGGACGAGATGAGCCACTAACACACTCTCTCCTGAGTTCCCGCAGTCCGCGGACCGCAGGAGAACGCGGGGTCGCCCGACGAGGCGCTCATTGGTGGCGACTGCCGGACGCGGCGGGGCGAAAACGCATCCGCCCACTCGAGCGGACAGGTTTGTAGCAGACTCCGGCTGTCAGCCGGGATGCACTCTCGAGCAGTGGCGGAGCGCAGAATCGGGCGTGACCGCGACTGTCACCCCCACTGGTAGGGGAGGAACTTGCCGTCAAGCGTGATCCGCACGCGGTCGCCCGCGGGATCCGGGATGCGCTCCACGTCCGCGCGGAAGTTGATCGCGCTCATGATGCCGTCACCGAAGTCCTCGTGAATGAGTGCCTTCAACGCCGGACCGTAGACTTGGATCACCTCGTAGAGTCGGTAGATCGTTGGGTCGACTGGCACCGCGCCATCCAACGCGCCTCGGGTGGGAATCTCTGTGAGCGCGCGTGTCGCCTCGGCAGGCAGATCTACGATCCGGACCAACTCATTCGCCTCGTCCGCCGAGAACGGGTGCTGGCCCAGAACCGCTGCGGCGAGCCATACCCGCGGCCGCCCCAACCGCTCGGCCAGGTCGGCAAAAGTGAGGCTGTGCTCCTTCATCGCCGTCAGGATTGCTCGGCTGGCCTCGGCTCTGGTCATGCTCGCCATTGTCTCACGCGCGCCATCGTGGGCAGTCGAATGCTGGCGCTCCCGCGATTCCTCGCCGCGCTACGCGGGGTGGCTGACCCGCCCGAGCGGGGGCTTCGGGTCACCGACACAGACTGGGTAGCGCTCCAGCCCACATCGGTCCAGCCGCTCGAGTCGCTCAAGCTGACCGTGCAGGGGCGCTTCACCTCGGGCGACCTCGGCGAGCGGCACCTCGCTACACGTAGAGCAGCTACCGGCCCTAAGTGCCCCCTTCGGTGAGCCGCGGCCTGGGTCGCCACCGTCCTGCCGTTACCGTCTGGACCGTCGATACACGCGGGGCCCGCCGCAGAGGTTCCGGACGATCCGGGCATCCTCGGCCACGCGACGCTGTTCATGGGTCGGTCGACCGATCGTGCGTGCGGGCGGTAGGGTCCCGACGAGCGACAGCGTCTTGGAGGTGACCGATGCCGATTCAGCCGCCGTCTCGCGAGGAGCTTGCGCGGCTAGCGAGCGTTTTTGGGCTTCATCTGAGTGACGAGGAGGTTGAGGCCTTCTTCGCCGTGGCGCAGCCGACAGCGGCTTCATATGCGCGATTGGATGAGCTCGACGACGAGCGGCTGCCGGTCAAATATCCGCGGGCTGATGTGGGACGGCGGCCGGCGGGTGCGGAGAACCCGTCGTACGGGTGGGCCTGGCGATGTTCAATTCCCGGGGCGGCGGACGGCCCGTTGGCGGGGCGAACGGTCGGCATCAAGGACAACATCTGCGTCGCGGAGGTGCCGATGCTCAACGGGTCGCCGATCCTAGAAGGGTTCGTCCCGCACGAGGATGCCACCGTCGTGACGAGACTGCTGGACGCGGGGGCGCACATCGTCGGCAAGACCGCGGTGCCGGCGTTTTGTTTTGACGGCGGCGGGCTGACCGGGTATCCGGAGCCCCAGCCGGTGAATCCGCACGACCCCGCCTACCTGTGCGGCGCCTCCTCGAATGGCAGCGCGGTGGTGGTGGTCACCGGGCAGGCCGACATGGCGTTGGGCGGCGACCAGGGCGGCTCGATCCGCCTGCCATCGTCCTGGAGCGGCTGTTGCGGCCACAAGCCCACGCATGGACTCGTTCCCTACACGGGCATCTTCCCGATCGAGCTGACGCTTGACCATGTCGGCCCGATGGCGCGCACGGTCGCCGACTGCGCGCTGATGCTTGAGGTCATCGCCGGGGCCGACGGCCTCGATCCGCGCCAGATCGACGTCCGGACCGAGCCGTATACGCAGGCGCTCGAGCTGGGTGCCAATGGGCTGCGGGTTGGGATGCTCCGGGAGGGTTTCGCGATCCCTGAGGTATCCGAGCCCGATGTCGACGCGGCCGTGCGGGAGGCGAGCGCCGTGCTCGAGCGCACCGGCGCGACCGTCGAGGAGGCCTCGGTGCCGATGCACCGCGACGGGTTGGCGATCTGGAACGCGATCGCGGTCGAGGGGGCCACCGATCTGATGGTCCGAGGCGATGCCTTCGGTACCAACCACAAGGGCCACTACTCGACCGAACTGGTCGATTTCTACGGCCGCGCCCGACGCGAGCGCGCCGACCAGTATTCGATCACGGTGAAGACAACGATCCTGATGGGTCAGTGGCTTTCCGATCGCTACAACCACCGTTATTACGCCAAGGCGCAGAACCTCGGCCGACGCCTCCGCGCCGGCTACGCGGAGGCGCTCGAGCGCTACGACGTGCTGGTGCTGCCGACCACCGCGATGAAAGCCATGCAGATCCCGGTCGACGGGGGACTACCTGAGATTCTCGGCGCGGCGCTCGGCAACCTCCACAACACCGCCCCGTTTGACGTCACCGGCAACCCGGCCCTGAGCGTCCCCTGCGGCATGTCCGATGGCCGACCAATCGGCATGATGATCGTCGGTCGACACTTCGACGACGCGACCGTTCTCCGCGCCGGCCACGCCTACCAGCGCGCGAACGCGGGCTGAACGCACGCGGACGCGCGGTCGCCGAATGGCGAGACTGAGGCGCCGTTCACGTCTCCGGCAGCCACCAGCGCCGCGGCGCGATCAGCTCGTGCATCTTCTGCGGGCCGTATGAACCCGGCGCGTACCGGTGCAGCGGCGGCGGGTCGCGCAGCAACTCGCCCGAGGCGGCCCACAGGTCCTCGATTCCGTCAGCGCTGGTGAAGAGCGTCCGGTCGCCGAGCATCGCGTCGTACATCAGGCGCTCGTAGGGCTCGAGGCCCTGTGTGCCGAACGAGCCCTCGTAGGTGAACTCCATGCGCGCCTGGCCGAGGCGCATCTGCGGTCCGGGCACCTTGGCCAGGAAGCTGGTGATGATGCCGCCGGGATTGCCGAGGTCGAACGAGATGTGGTCGGGCCCGTAGTCCTCGATGAACGCGCGAGCCGCGCGGAACATCTTGCGCGGCGGCTCGCGGAAGGCGATCGTGAGCAGCCGACGCTCCTCGCCCAGACGCTTGCCGGTACGCAGGAAGAACGGGACGCCCGCCCATCGCCAGTTGTCGATTCGGGCGCGCAGCGCGATGAACGTCTCGGTCCGCGAGTCCGCCGCGATGCCGTCGCCGTCGCGGTAGCCGGCGTACTGCCCGCGGATGACAGAGTCGGGCTCGATCGGCTGTACCGACCGGAACACCTTGCCGGTCTCCTCGCCGATCGAGCGGGCGTCGAGCGTGGTCGGCGGCTCCATCGCCACGAACCCGAGCACGTGGAAGAGGTGCGTGACCACCATGTCGCGATAGGCGCCCGTGCCCTCGTAGAAGCCGGCGCGGCCGTCCACTCCGACCGTCTCGGGGACGTCGATCTGGACGTGATCGATGTGGTCGCGGTTCCAGATCGGCTCGAACATGCCGTTGGCGAAGCGCAGCGCGATGAGGTTCTGGACGGCCTCCCGGCCGAGAAAGTGATCGATGCGAAACACCCGATCCTCGGGCACGACAGCGTGCACGACATGGTTGAGCTCGCGCGCCGTCGCGAGGTCGACCCCGAACGGCTTCTCCAAGACGACGCGGGCGCGCTCGGCCAGCCCAGACTCGCCGAGTGCGCGCACCGTTGCGGCGAACGCGGTCGGCGGGATCGAGAGGTGAAATACGCGGCTCGGCGCGCCGCCGATCTCCCGCTCGGCCGCCCCCACCGCCTCCACCAGCGGTCCGGGCTCGTCGGCGCTGAACGCGCTAAACGAGAGCCGCTCGGCCAGCCGCACCCAAGGCTGATCCCCGGCCTCGTCGCCGATCGCCCTCCGAGCCACATCCCTGAACTCCTCCGCCGAGCCACCGCGGCGTGAGGTTCCGATGACGCGGTACTCGTGGGGCATGAGCCCGGCCTCCTCGAGGTGAAAGAGCCCCGGCAGCAGCTTGCGGCGGGAAAGATCCCCGAGCGCTCCGAAGAGAACGATGACGTGCGGATCCGGAACCGCGGTGTCGCTCGCGTACACCCCGTCAGTATGGCGTCATCACGACCCTCCGCCAAACAGGAGAGGAGATCGGTGGCAGCCGAGCTGCCGTGGCCGCTGATGCGCCGTCTCGCCGACCTCGGTCTGCTCGGCGACGACATCCGCGGCTACGACCACTGGCGAAACCCCGCGGTACGCCACCGGCCGCTACCCGGTCCCACAGCTCGGCACCGCGCGCAACCGACACCCGCTCACGCTCACCGATATCACGCTGCCCTACAAGCAGACGATCCTCGACCTCGACCAAACACGATTCGCCGAGATCAAGCCGGACCTTTCGCTCGAGCCGCGGTTCCCCTCAATCCAGCTGACGTTCGACATGCTCATCGAAGTGGATCTCACCAGCCGCCCGTCCTACAACCGCGACAAGCTGATCGCCCACGACGCCTTCCTATGCGGCTGGAGTCTCGCCCACCCGCGCTACCGGGCGCAGGGAACCCGGCCGGCGGTCGTGTTCGTGTGCTCCGAAGCGCGCGCGGTGCTCGCGCTGGCGCGCGAGGCCGAGGAGGCGTAGCGCCAAGCACGGACACACACCGGCCGAAACTGGGTCACCCGATACAACCACACATGGGCGAACCAGCTCGGCATTTACCGCCTCGGCGGCAAGGTGACTCGGTGGCCTGCGCATGCCAGCCGGTGAAAAACGTCGGGGAGCCGTGTGCGGAAGAACCGCACACACGGTTCGATGCGGCGGCGGGAGGCAATACCGGACCAGTCGGCTAGGCCGCGCGGTCCCCGGACGCCTCCCGCCGACCCTACGCAGCAGGACCTCACGTGCCCTGGAGCGGTGGCAGACATTCCCGCGTTTGGGGATCGACCAATCGGCGTGTCAAACGCCGATCATGAGCTGGTGCGCGGAGATGAGAGCGTCGTGCGCAGCCTTAGGGGTCGAGGTTGCCCTCCAGCAGCGAGAAACCCGCGCCGTGAGGGTCGAGCACGGCGACGAAGGCGCCGCTGGGCACTGTCACGGGCTCCGTGAGCACCCGCCCACCGAGCTCGCGCACCTTCGCCTGCGCAGCCTTCAGGGACTCGACAGCGAAGTAGGGCTGCCAGAAAGGCGGGGACCCCGCTGTCGGCAACGGCATCATCCCGCCGTTGGAGCCCTCGGGACCCGTGATAACCCAATACCGGCCGCCGCTCTCAGGAACAGGGTCAACCTTCCACCCGAAGAGGGCCGCATAGAACTTGCGCGCGGCCTCGACATCGCTGGTCAAGAGATCGTTCCACGTCATCGCGCCCGGTTCGTTGACCACCTCGGCGCCCACTAGCCCCGCCGGCTTCCAGGCGATCACCATCGCCCCCTGCGGATCCAAGATCGCCGCCATCCGACCCGCGGAGAGCACCTCGAAAGGACCCGCAAACACCCTGCCGCCGAGCTCTTGCGCCCGTCGGCCGACTAGGTCAGGATCATCCACCGTGACGTAGTTGTTCCAATGCGGAGGCTGATCGGTGGCTTCGTGAAGCGCGGCCACCCGCGCGCCGTCACGGCGGGCCAGGATGTAGTCCGGCGAATCGCCGGAAGCCAGGTGGTCGAATTCCCACGCGAGCAGGCCGCCATAGAAGGCCTTCGCGCTCTCGACATCCGGCGTGGCGAGATCAGCCCAGCAGAACGTCCCCGAGGAGTAGCCCATGCGCGCGCCCACAGCTGCACCCTAGCGGGAGCAGCGGTGCCTTCGACCGCAGACGCTCCAGTTATACGAACGACATGCACAACGCGGAGTGGATCGCCCGCGGGCTCACGGCTCGCGCCGAGTACTCTCGCTCCCACCGGACATCAGAGCTCGCGCGCCCGTTGCGGTCCGCTGCCAGGCGACACCCGCGTGCAGGCATCGTCGCGCGCTTGCTCGACAACCCGTCCGGACCCGGGTGAGCTGACTCGCTGGTCGAGCATGTCGGCAGTGCCACGTAAGCAGGACCGCGCGAACGTGGCGCGGTATTGATCATCGCGATGCAACGGCGAGGGCATTATCGGCGCGTTGTGACCTCATGCCGTGCCCCGGCTTCGTGCTTGTGCTTATGGCGGCGGAGGCGTTCCTCCGGGTCCGCCGCCCCCGCCGAGGGCTGGCCGGCCGAGGCTTCCTTTGGCGTTGACCTCGGTGTTGTTCAGGGCGATGTTGAAGGTGGCGGCGTATCCGCGCTTGAGGCTGCCCCGGACCTTGACGACGTTCGTGGCGTAAGCCGCGCTCGTGAGGACGGTGTCGTTCTTGTCCGTCGTCGGGTCTTTCTGGGGGGAGCGGGTCTTGTATGGCGCGGCGCCGGTGAGGACGTGGTCGTTGTCGGCGTCGGAGAAGAAGATCTGCCTGGTGTAGCCGGCGATCGTTGCGGCCTGGTGGGAGAGCTTTCGTACGCGGACGTGGATGTGGATAGCGCGGCTGGTGTACCAGCCGGGCCAGATCGTCTTGAAGCTGACCTGGCCGTGGACGGGCTTGCTCTTGATCCCGCGGTCCTTGCCGGTGATCTGATAGCCGCGGAGCCAGTTGTCTTTGATCGTGTCGCCGCCGCCCGTGCCGCCGCCTGCTTGCTGCGAGGACTCGTCAGAGTAGAGGCCGTGCGCGTTGGCGTGCCAGATGTCGACGGCGACGCCGTTGAGCGGCTTGCAGCCGTTGCTCGAGTCGACCACGTTGATGGTGAGCGCCAGCGGGACGCCTACTTGGTGCCCGCCGCCGTGCGAGTTCGAGCGAAGGTCAGACCGGTGGAGCATCGTGTTGACCCAGTAGGGGCCTTCGGTCAGCTCCGGCGTGAGCTTTGCGCAGTCGCTAGCCGCGATCGCGACTTCGCCGAGAGCTCGAAAGACGGCCGGCCCGGCGAGGTAGGTAGCGCCGACCGCGCCCGCTGCTGTTACCGCTTGGCGGCGTGTGATGTGGTGTCCATTGCTCATGCTGGATACCCGAGGTGTATTGGGATGGCAATTGCGTGTCGGGGGTCGGCGTTCCTCCGTCGAGGACCCCGGCTTAGCGCTAGAAGACCACTGAAAAAGTCGGGTCTGTCCGGCGGGTTTAAGAACCTTTCGGGCATGCTTGCGACTGCGTCTTGTCAGCTTGGGTTCTTGGATGCGGCGGGGTTGATGGGCCCGCTGCCGGAGGGGTCATTCTTCTCGTTGTTGG
>JAFAXX010000009.1 GCA_019240655.1 Solirubrobacterales bacterium | reverse complement strand
CAACGAATAGCCTCCCGCCGGCCTCGTACATCGGCCGTAGGGCCGTCAGCTGGAACAGCGAGAGCCCCAGAGGCCTCATCGGGTCGGTCATCATCTGCTGATGACCGACGGAGACGTACACGTGGTCCTCTCGGTCGCCGGCCTCGGGGATGGGGAACAGCGTGGTGATAGGCCGGCTCTGGACGATCCGGAAGCCGTCGTCGACCAGGCACCATTCGATGTCCTGGGGATGGCCGAAGTGCGCTTCGATGCGCCGGCCCAGCTGCACGAGTCGCAGGATCTGCGCATCCGTCAGCGCCGGCTGCTCCTGCCGCTCGGGCTCGATCACCTGCTCCTGTGTCCCGCCCGCCGGCAAGGCCTGGATCGCAAGCTGCTTGGTGGCGACCGCCTTGGCGACGACCTCGCCGTCCCGCACCGTATAGAGGTCTGGGTTCACCAGGCCGGACACCAGCGATTCACCGAGGCCGAAGCTGGCCTCCACGGAAGCGACCTTGCGGCTGGACGTGACGGGGTCGGCGGTGAACAGGATGCCCGCCGCCCGCGGGAAGACCATCTCCTGCACGACTACGGCCATGTGGACCTTGCGGTGGTCGAAACCGTTCCGCAGACGGTAGGTCACGGCCCGCTCGCTGAAGAGCGAGCTCCAGCACCGGGTGATGTGCTCGAGGATCGCCGCCCGGCCTGCGACGTTCAGGTACGTGTCGTGCTGGCCCGCGAACGATGCGGTCGGCAAGTCCTCCGCCGTCGCGCTCGATCGGACGGCGTAGGCGGCTTGCTCGCCGAGACGGGCGAGCCGGCGCGTGATCGCCGACGCCAGATCCTCGGGGATGGCGATGCATGCGAGCGCCCCGCGAATCTCTGAGCTGAGCGCGCGTATTGCCTCCCGGTCGTCCAGCTTCAGCCGCGACAGCCGATCGAGCTGATCGTCGATCGACGGCGCTTGCGCGAGGATTCGCCGGGAGGCGTCCGTCGTCACGCAAAAGCCAGCCGGCACGCAGATGCCTTCGATCCGCGAAAGCTCACCCAGGAACGCGCCCTTGCCACCAACGACTGCAACTTGCGCCTGGTCGACCTTTTCGAAATCCAACACGTAGCAACCCATCCGCTCACCTGTCTCAGAGTTGATCCGGGAACTGCACTGCTGTTCTTGTTCCAGCGTGCGGCGGGCGATTATGCGGCACGGATCAGGATGAGAGGCCCTTATCCGGTATAAGATTAAGCTGGAGGGCGGCGGAGCGGACGGCGTACGCGCGAGGCTCGCAATCAGAGTCGTGGCCGGCGCGTACATCGCCAGGAAGGCGGCGATGGGAGCGGTTCGTGGCTCGCCGGTTGCAGCGCGTTTCCCTACCCGCGCGTCGGCGAGCTGAGGTCAGCGGCGTGGGCGCGTTGGCGGTACGGGGCCGCACGCGGCGCAGGAGCTCGATGTTGCCTGGTGGCGCAGGCTGCGCGCTGGGGCTTGATCGGGTTAGAGCGTGCCGAGCAGCGCGGCGGTGACGAGCCGCGGGGAACCGTCGAGCCGATCATGATCGAGCTCCCGAACCGGCGACGAGCCGCTCACCGCGGTTTGGTGCGACGCGCGGCGATCGCGCCCACCTCGGCCTGGCTTGAACCGACGCAGATGTCAATCGGCGCCCGCAGGCTCACATTCACCCGCACGCCTCCGCCACCGCCCCGGGCCGCAGATCTCGATTGGCGAAGGGTTGGTTTCTCACTCGTGCCGACAAGCCCGCGGTGACGGTTTGCGTCACCGCGGCTCGAAACTCGGTATACCTGACGCATAGTTCCCCGACGTCATCACTCAACGGCGGCCCTTCTCTGAGCGGTGGTGTGAGTGGTCAATCAGCGTCAGTACTCCTTCTCTGAGCGGTGGTGTGAGTGACCCGTCAGCATCGGTGCTGTCGTGGTACGTTCTCGGCGCGTGAATCAGATCCGGAGAGCCCGGCGGGACGACCTCGAAGCCGTACGCGAGATCGAACGCCGCGCGGGGCGTGGGTTCGCCGCGATCGGCATGCCCGAGGTCGCGGCTGACGAGCCGCTGTCAGTCGCCGCGCTCGAGTCGTTCGTCGCGGCCGGACACGCGTGGGTCGCCGTGGACGCACGCGATCGGCCGGTGGCGTACCTCCTGAGCGAGCTCGTCGATGGCTGGGCCCATGTCGAGCAGGTCAGCGTCGCGCCCGAACACGCAGGACGGGGCCTGGGGGCGGCCTTGATCGACCGTCTCGAGGCCGAAGCCGCGGCCGCGAATCGCCCGGGCCTGACCCTGACCACGTTCCGTGACGTGCCATGGAACGCGCCGTACTGCGCACGCCTCGGATTCGTTGCTCTCGAGGCTCCCGAACTCGGGCCTGAGCTCCAGGCCGTAATCCAGCGCGAGAGCAGCTCGATCCCTGGCGGCGCGCCGCGCGTCGCGATGCGACGGCCGGCGCGACGCATATGCCGAGCGGCGCGTTCGGTGACCACGAAATGATCGCGCGATCCAGCTCTCGCCCAGCGGCGACTCACGCACAGTGATGCGGGGGCGCGGGACGCAGACGCGCGTTGTCGCCGACCCTTCGGCCGGCATCGGATCAAACCTCCGTCAGGGATTTTCGTGCCACGATTTACACAACTGTCGGAACTAACCCCCCCGAGAACCTGCCAGACGATGCAACGGTGGATCTTGGCGCCGACGTCACGCTCGCGCCGCGCCGCGAGCGTGCGCTGCGTGGCTAGGGCTTCGTGATGTTGTGAACCGGGAACTCCCTCACATCGGGGGGTGTCTGCATGGTTCGGTCTCCGAGTTCCTGAAGCGCCGGCTGAAGCCGCGACTGGACGAAGCGATCAAACGCCTCGCGCGATTGCCAGAAATCGATCACGCCCCACCCGCCTTCGATCGGGCCTGCTGAGTGAAAGATCAAGCCCTGGGGCGG
This sequence comes from Solirubrobacterales bacterium, assembly GCA_019240655.1. Classification (GTDB taxonomy): domain Bacteria; phylum Actinomycetota; class Thermoleophilia; order Solirubrobacterales; family Solirubrobacteraceae; genus Palsa-465. Next base: position 19,269 of record JAFAXX010000009.1, on the reverse strand, counting down.
GTTCTGATCGACACCCATGTGGGAGTGGAGCGCGTCGTACTGCTCCTGCGTACCCCCTTCGAACTTGATCCTCAGTCCCACCGCCATTGCGCCCTCCTCACTGTCGATGACAACGCCGAGCCTACCCGCGCCGCAGACAGAAAGGCAAGCCTCGACTGTCAGCCTGACTGCGCGGCTCTCGCGGCGAGCGACAACTTCCAGAACCGAAGGCGGAGCGCAAACCTCGCGCGGGAACGGCCGAACGCACCGCGGCCGCCGATCGACCGCGCGACCCACGCGGTAGACCAGCCCGCACTATTGCTGCCCGGGAAGATCCGGCGGCGCCGATCCCGGCTCGGCCAGGACGGCGAACCTAAGCGACGCCGACTGCACGACGGGCAACGGCGCCGCGCGCACCTGTGTCCTCGCCGGCGCGTCGACTTCGCAGGGGCGCCGCTGTTCGATGCAGCCAGGCGGCTCGACTCCGCACCGAAACGAACGACCGCCGGCGTGTTCGCGTCAGACCCGAACGTCGCCCCAGGCATCCAGACGGCGCAGCTCGATCCACCTGTCGCGGTCCGGTGTGCGGGTTCGCATTCTCCGGCGGACGCCGAGGTCGCGTTCAGGTCCATCCGCGGCGCCGCCGGATTTCTACGCACTCGCGGAAGCCTCGCTCGCGATGTATTCCCTGCGCGGTGACGCAAGTGGCCGTTTGCGGGCGGAACGCGCTGGGTATACCGGCGCCGCAGCGTCGACAGGGGAAGATCCGATGAGGTTTGATGCGGAGGGACGGCGAGCCGGTCGCGAACGGTCGGCGGTGCCGCGCCTCTGCGTGACCCCCCGGCGATCGGCACGCAGGCTAGACGGTTCTCGCCCGCGCTACATCCCCTCAACGACACTGCTCCGGTGCTGCGGTCGGGCGCCGCGGCCGACGAATCACTCGAAGGGAGGACCCTTGCGACAAGCTCACGCAGCATCGCCCACCGTCCCGATCGGGGAACCACCTCGCCGGCACACTTGCGCGGCGCCCGGGACAACTCGGCGTGGCGCCCCACGTCACCTCCGGTTCGCGCTCACCGCGCTCGCCGCAGCCCTGCTCGTCATGTTTGCGGCCGGGGGGACCGCGAGCGCAACCACGCGCTCGGCGGCGGGAAAGTCGACCGGAGCGGCGGTGAGCGGGGTGGCTCGCTCAGGCCAGGCTTCCGCGTCGCCCAGCTGCCCTTGGGTCAACTCAACGCAGCCGATCTCCCAGCGCGTGTCCGCACTGATGAGCCAGATGACCATAGCCCAGGAGATCTTCATCGTGGAAGGTCATGGAACGACGACCGAGGGGCCCAACCCGTCACCTAACCCGTATGTCTTCTGGATGCCGGGGATCCCTGAGCTGTGCATTCCCGCCCTCGGTGAAGAGGACGGACCAGCGGGAGCGGCCGACCTGCTCACGGGGGTGACCCAGCTTCCAGCCGGGGTCGGACTCGCGGCGACGTTCGATCCTTCGCTGGCGCGGCAGTACGGCCAGGTGGTCGGGCAGGAGGAGCTCGGGAAGGGCGCGGCGGTCAACCTAGGCCCGACGGTCAACATCGACCGCGACCCCCGCTGGGGACGGTCGTTTGAGGCGTTCACCGAAGACCCGTTCCTGAACGCGCGCTTGGGCACGGTAGAGATCGATGGTGTCCAGAGCACCGGCGAAATGTCGCAAGTCAAGCACCTTGCCGCCTACAACCAGGAGACGTACCGCAACACGCCCCAGGACGATGTGATCGTCAGCAACCGGACGTTGCACGAGATCTACTTGCCGGCGTTCGAGGCCGCGGTCAAGCAGGCCAAGGCGGCGTCGGCAATGTGCGCCTACTCGGTGGTGAACGGCGACTTCAGCTGTCAGAACCGGTACCTGATGACGAACGTCCTCAAGGAGGAATGGGACTTCCCCGGTTTCGTCACCTCCGACTACGGTGCCCTGCACGACACGTTGGGCGGCGCCCTTGCCGGGCTCGACCAGGAGCAGCCGTTCAACACCTACTTCGGCACGCCGCTCGAGACAGACGTCAACAACGGCACTATCCCGCGGGCGGTGCTGAACACGATGGTTGAGCGGATCTTCACCCAGATGTTCCGCTTCGGCCTGTTCGACCACCCGCTCACTCCTACGCCGACGGCGACGGTGACGACGCCGGCGCACCAGGCGGTGGGCACGAGCGTGGCCGACGCGGCCGCCACGCTGCTCAAGAACTCCGGACGCGCCCTGCCGCTGTCGGCTGACAACGCCGGCAATGTGGTCGTGATCGGGCCTTCGGCGTCGGTGTCCTCGACCAACTTGGGCGGCGGGAGCGCCTACGTGGTGCCCTCGCAGACGGTGACGCCCCTCCAGGGGCTCGAGTCGGCGGCCGGCTCCGGCACGCACATCTCCTATCAGCAGGGGCTCCCGAGCGACAGTCAGTTGACGCCGATTCCGTCGTCGGCGCTGAGCCCGGCGTACCCGACGACCGGCACGCCGTCCGCAGGCACCTACACGGGCACGCTGACCGCTCCGGAGACGGGGACGTACGTCCTCGCGATCACCAACTCGTGTGGGTGCTACGCGTCCACGTACCTCTATCTGAACGGGCAGGAGCTGCTCGACAACCCGGGGACGCCTCCGGTCAGCACCTACTCGGCGGCCGTCAATCTGACCGCTGGGCAGACCTACTCGATCACGATCACGGGCGCGTCGAGCAACTTCGCGTGGGCCACCCCGTCGGCGCTGGCGCCTGAAATCTCCGCGGCGGTAAACGCCGCAAAGTCCGCCTCGGCCGCCGTGGTGGTGGTGTCCGACGACACCGAGTCAGAAGCCACCGACCGGCCGAGCCTCGACCTGCCCTCGGCTCAGAACGAGCTGATCTCGGCCGTCGCCGCGGCCAATCCGCACACCGTGGTGGTGATCGATGCCGGGGCGCCGGTGTCGATGCCGTGGCTGAACCAGGTCGGCGCGGTCCTCGACGCGTGGTATCCGGGCCAGTCCAACGGCACCTCACTCGCGAATGTGCTGTTCGGTAAGGTCGATCCGAGCGGCCACCTGCCGGTCACGTTCCCCGCGAGCCTGTCGCAGGTGCCGTCCTCCACCCCGCAGCAATTCCCGGGGGTGAACGGCCAGGTTCAGTACTCCGAGGGCGTCGACGTTGGCTACCGCTGGTACGACGCCAGGGGAATCAAGCCGCTGTTCCCGTTTGGGTTCGGCCTGTCGTACACGCGGTTCGCCTTCAGCAACCTGCGCGTCGGTCAGACCTCCGGAGACGGCGTGACCGACGTACACGTGTCGGCGACGATCACGAACCTCGGGAGCCGGGGCGGTGCTGACGTGGCGCAGCTCTACCTGGGCGATCCCGCCTCGGCCGGCGAGCCTCCGCGGCAGCTGGTGGGATTCCAGCGCGTGGCGCTCGCCCCGGGCCAGTCGACCCGAGTGCAGTTCACGATCACCCCGCGCGATACCTGGTGGTGGGATGTGAACGCCCCCGGGGGAGCATCGACCGGCGGCGGCTGGACGCAATCGACGGGCTCGTACCGCGTCTACGTCGGCGACTCCTCGGCGCTCGCGAACCTGCCGCTGCGCGATGCGCTCGAGATCACCTCGACCGCGGGGGCGCGTCAGGTCGTGATCAACGCGCCGGCCACGATGCACCCAGGCCAGCCCGCCACCGTCCGGGTCAGGCTGACCGCCGCCGGCAACGCGTTCCTGCACAACGTCCAGATCTCGCTCCAGCTCCCGCAGGGCTGGACTGCCAAGAGTGTGGGCGGGACGACGTTCGCCTCGGTCGCCCCGTGGCAGACGCCGACGGCCACGTTCACGGTGACGCCGCCGACCTACGCGCCGGCGACCAACGAAGTGGTGCACGCGACGGCGAGCCTGGGTCCCGATGCACAGCGCGAGGCGGGGGTGACCGTCACGGTCGGCTGATCTGCTCGTCGGCCCGGGCTGACCCCTGTCGGCCCGGGCCGACGGCCCGCTGCCATCTGATGGTCAGACACGGCAACTCAGGCGGCCATGGAATCACCCGCATTGGGTGAGCGCACCCCGGCTTGACGTAACCCCACGAGTACGTTTACGATGGCGAGCAGGGGATCGTGATGGGGGGACGAGTCGCGTGTCCGCGCATCAGTAAAGAGTCATAGCCCTTCTGAATGCCCGGCGTTGCGGCTGACGCTCCAACGTCCAGTTGACAGCACCAGGAGACAACATGGCGACCAACGCCGGAAGATTGACAGGTCCCGCAGGCCAACTTTTCGCGGATCCGGCGCCCACGCCGGACGAGGTGTCGTTCCAGGTCGACAACAACAGTGAGCAGTACTATGACTCGCCCTACTTCGAGAGGCACCAGGACCAGGTCCAGCCCGTGCCGGCGCCGCGCGCCACGCCGCCACGGCTCGACCTCGCTTCACTGCTCGAGGCCGACGTACTGGCGGCGGTGTCGGCAAGCAAGCGTATCTCGTTTCACGCAGTCGGCGACACCGGCGCCGCCAAGGTCTCGTCGATCGCGACCGAAGCCGGCGTGGCGGACGCCATGGTCAAAGATCTTTCCGCTGCGCCGGCCACCGCACCGGCCTTCTTCTTTCATCTCGGCGATGTCGTGTACCACTTCGGCGAGGGCCGCTATTACTACGACCAGTTCTACGAGCCGTTCCGCGCCTACGATCGCCCGATCATCGCGATCCCCGGCAATCACGACGGCATGGTGTTCGGGGACGCGCCGGACACGCCGAGCACCGCGACGCTGGTCGCGTTTCTGCGTAACTTCTGCGCCGCATCGCCGGGTCCGTCCCCCGACGCGGCGGGACTCGTGCGCAGCACGATGACGCAACCCGGCGTCTACTTCACGCTCGAGGCTCCCTTCGTGTCGATCGTCGGCCTGTACACGAACGTCCTCGACGGTCCCGGGGTACTCTCATCTCAGGGTGGCCGCTATCCACTCGGCGACGAGCAACTGCACTTCCTCGCCTCTGAGCTCAAGCGCCTGGAACAGCAACGAACCGGCGGTGACCAGCGAGCCATCATCGTCGCCTGTCACCACCCGCCGGCGTCGGTCGACGCCAAGCATGGCGGCGGCACAGGGCTGAGTCAGGACCTCGACAAGGCATTCACTGAGGCCGGGGTGGCGCCCGACGCGGTTCTCTCAGGGCATGCGCACCTCTACCAGCGCTACACCCGCGCGCTCAACGATCGCGAGATCCCGTACGTCGTGGCGGGTAGCGGCGGCTTCGCCGCCGAGCGGCCGAAGGGTGGCCTGCCGCCCGCGCCGATCACCGTCGGCGACTTCACCCTCGTTCGCGACCCGATCATCGAGTTCGGTTATCTCACCTTGACGGTGGATATGACGACGGAGCGCGGCAAACTCGCCATTCGCTGGGGCGGAACGCAGGGCAGCACCGACGCGGTGACCGTCGACCTCGGGAGCGGACGCATCGTCAGCCAGCAGATCCCGGGTTGACCGATCGCTGCGTCCGGCCGGCTTCCGCCGTCAGCGCCGATCAGCCGGTGGCGAGCGGCGGGCCGCCGAAGCCCAGCTCGTTGCCGTCGGGGTCACGGTAGAGGGCCTTCCGTACGCCGTTCGGGTATGTCTCGCGCTCATCGGGCTCGAGCCCGCTTGCGCGGTCGCGGCGACGTGGGCATCGAGATCGTCGAGGAAGATCGTCACCACGGAGTGGCCGGCGCTCTCGGCGCGCTCCACGACGTAGATCGAGCAGTCCTCGGCGAGCGTCCACACGGCCTCTGTGGCGTGCGGAAAAGACGTCGGCGCGCCCAGCAACCGCTCGTACCACGGTCGGGCGGCCTGGAAGTCACGCACCCGGAGACCCGCGAAGAGGTGCAACGACATCGCTGCGAGTCTAGGCACGCCGGCGGGAGCCGGCGCGCCAGAGGGAGCGATCCGCTAGTCGCCGCGCCAGACCGGCGCGCGCTTCTCGAGGAAGGCACTCATGCCCTCCTGTGCGTCGTGCGCGAGTGCGTTCTCGGTCATCACGAGCTGGCAGGTCTCGTAGGCGTCGTGTTCGGTCCGGTCGACCTGGCTGTAGAACGCTTGCTTTCCGGTCGCCACGGTGTACGCACTGGATTGAGCGATCGCTTCGACAAGGTCGAGCACGGCGCGTTCGAGCTCCTCCGCGGGGACGACGCGATTGACGAGGCCCCATTCCAGTGCAGTGGCGGCGGTGATCGGCTCTCCGGTGAGCAGCATCTGCATCGCCCGCTTGCGTCCCACCGCGCGCGAGACCGGCACCATCGGGGTCGAGCAGAACAGGCCGATCTTCACTCCCGGCGTGGCGAATCGCGTGCCCTCCGCGGCGACCGCGAGGTCACACGCGGCGACCAGCTGGCAGCCGGCCGCAGTCGCGATGCCGTGCACCTTCGCGATCACCGGCTGGGGAAGCTCGTGGATGGTCTCCATCATCGCGGTGCACCGATCGAACAGATGACGCAGGACCGCCTCCTCTGCGCCGATCATCTCGGAGAGGTCGTGTCCAGCCGAGAACGCGGGCCCCGCGCCCTCGATCACGATCGCTCGGGCGGTCTCCCAGGTGGACGCCTCGCGCAGCGCCGCGATCATCTCCTCCATCAGGTCCAGCGACAGCGCGTTGCGCCTCTCGGGCCGGTTGAGGACGATCCGCGCCGCCGAGCTGTCCTGCGTGATGCTCAAATTCCGATAGCCGATGCGGGATGGCGAAGTCATGAGCGACAACGTACTCCAGCGCCGCCGACGTTACAACCGGCCCCCGCGGAGGCCGGGCCAACGGGCGCGCCCACCGGCGAACTGGCCACCGGCTGGCATCGCGCCTGGGCCGTCGCCTGAACACGCGCACCGCCCGGGCGTCGGACTGAGTTGCAGCGCCCCCGTCAGCAGGGATAATCGGCCCGAGGCAATGCTATTGCCGGAGGGCTTTTGACCGTTCAAGCTAAAGAGGAGGAAGCGGCATGATCGAGGCACCCGGTCAGACCGCGGGCGTGCCCGGGCCCGGGGACGCGGGCAAGGTATTCCGCACGGAGCTGAACCCGGTCGACTTTCTCCACCGAGCGGCCTACCTGTACCCGGAGAAGGTCGCGGTGGTGGACGGCGAGCGCCGGTACCGTTACCGAGAGCTTGCCGAGCGGTCATGGCGCCTTGCCAACGCACTGAGGTCGGCGGGGTTGCGCAAAGGCGACCGGGTGGCCGCGCTGCTGTTCAATTCGGCGCCGATGCTCGAGGCCCACTTCGGTGTTCCGGCGGCGGGCGGAATCCTCGTCGCGATCAATCACCGGCTGGCGAGCCGAGAAGTCGCTTACATCCTCGAGCACAGCGGCGCCCGCTTCCTGCTGCTCGATGCTGAGGCCGAGCCGCTGATCGCCCCGCTGTCGATCCCCGGTGTCACCGTAATCCGGTGCGGGGGCGGCCATGGACAAGATCCGTATGAGCAGTTTCTGGCTGGCGCGTCCTCGGCGATGCCCGTGAGCTGGCTCGCCGACGAGGAGGAGACGATCTCGATCAACTACACCTCGGGAACGACCGGGCAGCCCAAGGGGGTGCAATACACCTATCGCGGCGCTTATCTGAACGCGCTCGGCGAGGTAATTGTCGCTGCGATGAGCCCCGAATCGGTGTACCTGTGGACCCTGCCGATGTTTCACTGCAACGGCTGGTGCTTCCCTTGGGCGGTAACCGCCGTGGCCGGCCGACATGTGGCGTTACGCGCCGTGGACCCGGACGCTATCTGGCGGCTCTTCGACGGCGAAGGCGTGACGCACTACTGCGGCTCGCCCACCGTTCAGCTGATGGTCATCAACCACTCGCGGGCGCACCGCCTGGAGCGGCCGGTGACTGCGCTGGTTGCCGCAGCTCCGCCGTCACCGACGCTGCTAGGTCGCATGGCCGAATTGAATTTACGTGTCGTGCACGTCTACGGCCTCACCGAGACCTACGGCCCGATCACGGTGTGTCCGACTCAGGCTGAGTGGCAGCAGCTGCCGCTCGAGCAACGGGCGAGGCTGCTTGCGCGGCAGGGCCAGGGCTACCCCTCGGCCGATCTGGTCCGAGTCGTCGACGGCGACATGCACGACATACCCCAGGACGGGGAGGCGATGGGCGAGGTGATAATGCGCGGCAACAACGTGATGAGTGGCTACTTCGCAGACGAGGCGGCCACCGATAGGGCATTTCGCGGCGGCTGGTTTCACTCCGGGGATCTTGCCGTGTGGCACCCTGACGGCAACATCGAGCTACGCGACCGCGGCAAGGACATCATCATCTCCGGCGGCGAGAACATCTCGAGCATCGAGGTGGAGCAGGCCATCTGTGCTCATCCGGCCGTTCTCGAGTGCGCGGTGATCGGAATTCCGAACGAGCGCTGGGGGGAGCGGCCGAAAGCCTTCGTCACGCTCAACAATCGAGCTACCGCCACCGCGGAGGAGATCATCGACTTCTGCCGCCAGCGGCTCGCGCACTATAAGTGCCCCGATATAGTCGAATTCGGGCCGCTGCCGAAGACCTCGACTGGCAAGGTTCAGAAATTCGTCTTGCGCGAGCGCGATTGGGCTGGTCGCGACAGTCGCGTCGGGGCGACGTAGAAGCGTTGGCCGGAACTACCCGGCTGCGGCTGGCGCATGGGCGCTCCGCGGCCCGAGACATCTACGCCGAAGGGGCTGAGGAGCAGCTCTGGCACCAAGCCACGACCGTAAGACGCATCTGGACGCCACGACCGTAAGATGCATCTGGACGCTCATGAGTCGCCGGGCACGCCCGCAGGCCGAACCCCATCCGGCCTGCCGACCGCGGTCCAGCGCCGATTAATGTCCATCGCGCGAGGCCGCCCCCGTTAGGATCGCGTGATGGCGCATACATCTGTTGGTGAAGTCCACGTTTTCGACCCTCACCCGCTCAACTGGCTGTTCATAACCTGGAACACCATGGAGGAGCCGGTACGAACGGACCCCGAGGGCTTCATCGTCATGGCGCTGGCCGAGTCGGCGACCTGGCGAGATGACCGCACGCTCGAGGTGCGGGTGCGCGAGGGAGCGCGCTTTCAGGATGACGAGCCCTGTACCGCGGACTCGATCAAGCAGAACTTCGACGAGGTCCAGCGCTGGGCCGTGCCTCACCCTCCAGGAACTTACCTGAACTTCCACCCGGACGCACGCTGCGACGTCGAGGACGAGCGCACCTGCGTGTTCCGCTTCCCGGAGCCCGACGGACTCGTGTTGGGCAAGTTCCGGGGCTTCCACATCGCCTCGCCGAGCTTCTGGCATACGCACGGCTTCGGCTACAAACGGACGGGCAGCGGCGAGGGCCACTGGTGAGCGATCGATGCGCCGGGCCCGTGGGGCACCGGACCCTTCACCCTCACCGAGGGCTACAGCACGATCAACACCATCACGGCGTTCCAACAGGTTCGTCCTGAGTTCGTCGCCACGAACATCATCACCGGCGAGGACCGGACACCCCGGGTCGTGCTCGAGGCCAATCACGACCACAACACCGAGCGCCAGGCGCGACTGGCTCGTGTCGTGTTCCGAAACGACCTCACGCCGGCCGAGGCGCTCGAAGCGGTCTGTGACCGCGAGGGCGAGGTCGACATCGTCACCGAGGTCTCGCCGGCCGACGCCAAGCGCGTCCAGAGCTCCGAGAACGCAAGGCTGGTCACGATCGACGCCAATCGCGTGCTGGTCGGGATCTTCAACCAGTGGCCCGAGCGCGACGTGCCGCTCAGCGATCGTCGTGCCCGCGAGGCGCTCAGCCTCGCCGTCGACCGCGAACGGCTTTGCAGCGAGGTGATGGACGGTTATGCCACCCCGCTGGCGTCACTGACGCCGAGCTGGTGCAACGGATGCTTCCCCGGAGCGCAGCCACGCGGCCGCGACACGGAGCGGGCGAGAGCGCTTCTCGCCGACGCGGGTTGGCCGAGGGGTCGTTCGCTGTCGCTGGCCGCGCCGGCGTCGCTCGCCGGGGTCGCTCGGGCGATCGCCGAGGACATCCGCGGCATCGGCCTGGACGTCGACGTCATCGAGGTCGCCGACGAAGGTCTCATCGCCGGCGCACGGACGCTGATCGAGAAGAAGCTCGTCCCACCGTGGGACGTGCTGGTCCACGCCTGGTTCGACCTCTCGAGTGATCTGCCCCCGGCTGTCGTTCACCGGGAGTTCTTCGGAAGCGACGGGGCGTTCCGGGCCGGCCCGCCGATCCCCGAGTTCGACCGGCTGTTCCGCGATCTGGTCAGTTGCATAGATTCCGACGAGGCGCGCCGCCGGGCCGAGGAGATCGACCGCTGGTGCTACGAAGAAGCGGCGGTCCTGTCCCTGTGCGCCCCACAGGCGCTGTACGCAGTCAATCGGAACGTCGAGTTCAAGGCCTACCGGACCACGTTCGAGCTGGCCGACACGGAGGTGTCGGCCGATCACTGGTCGAGGCGAGGCACTGCTCGCGAGCGCGCCGGCAAGGCGGTCGCAGCCCCCGCCGGGTGACGGCAATCGGTGCGGTTGAGGTCGGCGAAGGCGAACGGCGCCGACCACGCCGTCCCGCCGGCCGACCCCGCCGTCCCTGTAGCTTGTACGACTTTCGACCCGGGAACCGCGACGAAGGTGAGCTATGCCGGCGATGAAGTGGTGGGGATGGGGCTATGAGGGCGTCGAGTTCTCGCACGAGGACAAGCCCGCGCTCGCGCCGTTCATCGCGGAGGCGATCGGCATCGACGTCGCCCACAAGGTGGCGGCGCCGGTGCGCTTCGATCAGCTGCCGATCCCCGACCCGAAGCTGCCGGAAGGGCTCCGCGCTGCGCTCGAGCGGGCGGTCACGGCTCGGTTCGTCTCGATCGATGCGCGAGATCGCCTCGTTCACGCGCGCGGGAAGTCGCTGCGCGACCTGATTCGCCAGCGCCGCGGCGCTCTGCCGCGGATGCCTGACGTGGTCGTGCGCCCGGGTAGCGAGGACGAGGTGGCCGCGGTCCTCCGGGCGGCGATCGACGCCGACGCGGTTGTGATCCCGTTCGGCGGCGGGTCGTCGATCTCTGGCTCGCTGGAGGCCCCGGCCGCCGAGACGCGGCCGGTGATCTCGGTGGATCTCGAGCGGCTGGACAAGGTGGTCGAGATCGACAGCGGCTCGCGGCTCGCGCGGGTGCAGGCCGGCGTATTCGGTCCTCGCTTGGAGGACCAGCTGCGCGCGCTGGGATACACGTTCGGGCACTTTCCCGACTCGTTCACACACTCGACGCTCGGTGGCTGGATTGCCACACGCTCCTCGGGGATGCAATCGGACCGCTACGGGGACGTCGCCGACATGGTCAAGGGGCTCCGCGTCGTGACGCCGTCGGGGACGCTGGTGACCAGACCGGTGCCGGCGGCCTCGAACGGCCCGAGCATCCGGGAGATGGTGCTGGGGAGCGAGGGGCGGCTCGGAATCATCACCGAAGCCACGGTGCACGTCCGGCGGATACCCCAGGAGCGCACGATCCTCGGCTATCTGTTCCCCACCTTCTCCGATGGGCTGGCCGCGATGGAGGACATCGCCGCGAGCGAGCACGCGGTATCGGTCACGCGGGTCGCGGACTCGCACGAGACGCAGTTCTCGTTCGCCATGCGCGTCCGGCCCACGCTGGTGGACAAGCTGCAGTCGCGCGCGCTGAGGACCTTCCTGCGCCACCGGCTTGGTTTTGACCTCAACCAGATGTGCCTCTCGTTCATCGGCTTTGAAGGCAGCGACCGTCACGTCGCACGGCAACGTCGAGCGGTCGGCCGGCTGGTCAAGCGTCACGGCGGGCTGTGCATCGGCTCGGGTCCCGGTGTTCTCTACGACCAAAAGAAGTTCGATATTCCGTACATCCGCGACTTCCTCCTCGATCGGGGTGCCCCGGGCGACGTTTCCGAGACGGCCACCACGTGGAGCGGACTGATGCCGCTCTACGACGCGGTCGTCACCGCCGCCCATGGCGCCTTCACGGAGCTGGCCGTGCCGGGCTATGTGATGTGCCACCTCTCCCACAGCTACCACGCCGGCGCCTGCCTGTATTTCACGTTCGCTTTCCGAGCCACCGGCGAGGCCGAGATGCTGGGCGAGTACGAGGTCGTCAAGTCGGCGATACAGCAGGCATTCGTTGACAACGGAGCGACGCTCTCACATCACCACGCCGTCGGCACCGAGCATGCGCCGTGGCTGCAGGAGGACATCTCCGCGCCAGGGGTGGCGATGCTGAGCGCGCTGTTCAACGGGACCGACCCCGGCCGCCACCTGAACCCGGGCAAGATCGTCTGAGGTCGCCCCCAACCTGCCGGCGCCGGCGGGCGGACGGGCCGTCGGGAGGCCCGGACGGACGGTGGGACCTCAGGCCCCTGGCGGCCCTGCCCAAGACGGACGGACGGTGGGACCTCAGGCCCCCTGCCAGCTGGGACGAGGCGACCACGGCCGCCTTCCTGGGCATGCAGTTCACCGCCCAGGACCGCGCGTATCGGCGGGCGAGCCGCGGCGGCTCACCGGATCTCGTGCTCCTCGAATGGCGAGCCGATCGGTCGCCTCTGGGTCGACCGCAGCGAGTCTCCGATTCATGTGATCGACATCGCGTTGCTGCCCGAGCAGCGCGGGCGCGGGATCGGCACCGTGCTGCTCGAGCAGCTCGTGGGGGAGGCCCGGCGGGCGGGCAAGGCCGTTCGGCTGCGCGTGCTGCGCACGAACCGGGCGCTCAGCCTCTACCGAAGGCTCGGATTTCGCGTGGCCCGCGAGGCCGACGTCTACGCCGAGCTGGAGTGGCATGGGGTCGACGCTCAGGCGAAGACGGCCTCGTAGCGCGCCCCCTTGGCGTAGGGATGCAGCGGAACCAGAAAACAGCTCGAGCAAACCGAGCGCGGGGTGCTCGACCGGGTAGACGCCCTGGGGAAGGATCCGCTCCGCCGGCCCGCCGAAGACGATCGAGAACGGGATACGCCCGTCGGCAAACGGCGGCTCGCCCAGCGCGACGGCTTCCCTCAGTGCGACCTCGACCGCCGGCTCGCCCGCGGCGTGGATCAGAAAGCGGCCGCCGACCAGCGGGGAGAAGGTCTCGAGCGACAGCTCGCCGAGATCACGCATCCAGCCGATTGATGATTGCCGCGTACCGCTGCCGCGCGGATGACGCCTGTCCCGCGGATGACGCCCGCCCCGGGGACGACGCCCGCCCCGGGGACGACGCCGGTCCCGCCCTGGGGACGACGCCCGCCCCGGCGCGAGCAGCAGCTCAAAGCGCCCGAGCGTAGGGTGATGAAGCGCCACCACGTCGCCGGGCGGCAGCGCCGCGCCGGACGGGCCTTGGAAGATCAGCGCAAACGCGTTCTCCTTCTGCGCCTGACGGCGGTTGAGGTCCTCGAGGCCGACGAGCTCGAGCCTCAGCGAGGAGCCGCGGACACCGAATTGCTGTCCGATCAGCGAGCGGTACGCCGAGCGTCGAAGGTGAGACGGGACTCGATGTCCGCGCGCGCGGCTGCCGCCTCGGGGAGTGAGAGCGCCACGGCGCCCGCCCCGGCGCTCTTCAGGAGCGTTCGCCGGGTGAGGGCCTGAACCGCTTCGTCTTCGTGCGGGGGAATCGGTTCGCCTCAGTCGTAGGTGACGAGCGTGAGTCGGGAGAAACGCAGCGGCGCCGGCCGGTCGCTACCCAGAGCCGGGAACGCGAGGACGGTGACGGCGATCGTGTCGCCGGCGACCGCTCGCAGCGCTCTCGTCACCTCGACGGTGATATTGATCGGGGTCAGCGGGTGGAGATGGCGGCGGTCGAAGGGGTGCAGCGGCTCCGCCGGCGGGTCGCAGTGGCCACGGTCGCCCCAGCATCTGCCGTGCGCGAACACCGAGAAGCTGCCCGCGTATCCCGGAGCGGCGCGGCCGGTGTTCTCGTCCGCGTCCGCCTGGTTGAAGTACACGAGCGCGTGATACGAGGGGCCGTCGTGCTCGACGTCGTGAAGCTCGAGGTCGGCGCGAGCGTACGGCGCCTGCGGGTGGCGCGGGACCGGCAAGGGCTGCGACGTCCAGCGCTGCACCTCAGAACGATCCCTCAGATGGGGTGTGAGGCCGGTCGCCCGGTCCGGGCGCGCTCGTCTGTGTGGAAGCGTCTGCCGGGGTGGCGGCCGCGGTGCCGTTCGGCGCGGTGGGGCCGGGAGCTTCGGCGGCCGTGCCCGCATACTCGTAGCCGAGCTGAGTGACGTCGAGGGTCTGGCGGACGGTCATGCCGTTCGGGCGAAGACCGTTGTCGAGCAGCGTCGCGGCGGGGGTGGCGCCGGGATTTTGGGTCTGCCACAGCCGCCAGCTCCGGTCGATCATCGCGTGGTGGGCGAAGAACAGCGGATCGTAGGCCGCCGATTGGATGTCCTGCATGATCCCGCCAACCCACACGTGGACGTTATCGTGGACTTGCTCGATGGCGGTCTGAAATTCGGCGAACGATGTCGCGGCCATGGCCTGATTCCAATCGTCCTGGTAGGGCAGCGGCGGCACGCCGGGGTTCTGGCCCGGTGTTCGGGGCGGCGCCGGCTCGCTCTGTCCGGAGCGATAGATCCGCACCTGGCTGACCAGCAGCGGGTTGTCGGGTGCCCGGGAATCCACGCCATAGGCAGCCGGGATCGAGTCCGACACCGTCCAGTCCCACCACGGCAGCGTGACCCCGGGGACAATCGCCTGCAGTGCGAGCTCGAAGTAATAGAGGTACTGGCGGTGCCAGGGCAGAAACAGGCTCGTGTGGTGCTCGCACCAGTTGAACGGTTCGCCGTGCCACCCGGCGAAGTACGAGAAGCCACGATCGTCGTCGAGCGCCATCGCCCCGGCGAACGCCTGACGAAGGTTGGCCAGTTCGGCGTCGGAGAGCTTGTCCACGCTCTTGCGCAGGGACAGCGTGCCGCGGGCCGGAGGTCCCGCGGGGACGGTCACCTGGAGGGTCACTGCTGTGCCGCCTGGTCCGCGGGACGGCCGCCACCCCGCCGGCTGCGGCGAACGCCGGCCTCGCGGCGAGCCGAACGCTTGGCCCGGCGTCCTGCGCCCTCGGTCCTAGCCTCCACCTGTGCCCCTTCTGATTGACCCTTGGCCAGCCGCTCACCGCCGGCGCGGAAGGTCGGCCGCCGTCGATGGGCCGACTATTCCACTCACCGCAGGCGCCGACGGCGATCAGGCGGGTTTGCATCGCTAGGCGAGCGATTACCGTGCGCAACGCCGGACCGTGACCGCCTCACGCGGGGCCGCGCGGACGCCGGCCGAGGGGTCAGGCGGCCGGTCCGTAGCGCCCGAACCCGGTGCGCTTGATACGTCCCTGCTCGGCGGCGGTCTTCAGCGCGCGCGCAAAGCGTCCGGGTCCCCAGTACTTGCAGCCGACGAGGTCGCCGAGGTCGCCGCGGCGCATCTCGCCCCGGTCGGCGAGCGCCCGCTCGAGCAGCGACATCTCCCGCTCCAACCAGTAGCGTTCCTCGTCTGGCGCGCTTCTCGTGTCGGGCTGAAACGGCGACCAGCTTCGCGGCCCGCGGTCGCGCGGCGGCGCGGACGCGCGCCGGCGCTGAGCGGGCCTCGCGGTTGAGCGACGATCGGGGGTCGAGCTCTCCATGGTTCACACTCCCGTCTTGACTTGCCGGGCGGGGGCACGCCAGCCGCCGTGTTCATACTCCTCGCGATCGACCTCGCCCGGCTGGATGACCTGCGGGCCCACCGGCGCGCCGTGTTCGATCGCGCGCCGTCCCTCCGTCGTCCCGCCGACGGTCAGCGGGTCGGCCGCCTCGGCGGTCTCACCCTCCTCCGCCTCCTGGGCGCTCAGCGGGGCGGCGATGTCCTCGAGCTCGCGCCCGGCCGCCTCGACGCCGAGCGCTACCTCGACCAGGCCGGCGGCGATCATCAGCGCGGCGCCGACCAGGTAGCCGACGAACACGTCGCTCGGCTTACCGCTGGCGATCAGGGCGCCGAACAGCAATGGGCCGCCGAACCCGCCGATCAGGGTCCCGAACGCATAGAAGAAGGCGATCGCCAGCGCTCGCGTCTCCATCGGAAACACCTCGCTGGTGGTCAGGTACGCGGCCGAAGCACCGGCCGAGGCGAAGAAGAAGATGACGCACCACGCGAGCGTCTGCGTCACCGCGGTCAGCGTGCCGTTCTTGAACAGGAACGCCGTCACGATCAGCAGCACCCCGGAGAGGATGTAGGTGCCCGCGATCATCGGCTTGCGGCCGAGCGTGTCGAACAGGCGCCCGAGGAGCAGCGGGCCGAGGAAGTTGCCCGCCGCGAACGGCAGTATGTACCAGCCGACCGAGCCGGAGCCGACGTTGTAGAACTTGGTCAGCACCAGCGCGTAGGTGAAGAAGATGGCGTTGTAGAGGAACGCCTGCCCGGTGAACAGCGAGAAGCAGAGGACGGCGCGCCGCGGGTAGAGCGCGAACACGGTCTTGGCGATCTCGAGGATGCCGATGCTGCGACGCTGCTTGATCCGGAGCGTCCGGTGCGGGGGATCCAGCTCGAGACCCGTCGAGCTAATGACCTGCTGCTCGATGTCGGCGACCAGCAGCTCGGCCTCCCGGTCGTAGCCGTGGATGACCATCCAGCGCGGGCTCTCGGGGACGTTGCGGCGGACAAGGAGGATTGCGACGCCGAAGATCGCGGCCAGGAAGAAGGACACGCGCCACCCGACGTTCTTGGCGAAGATGCTCGGGTCGAGCAACAGCACGGACAGGCACGCGCCGACCGCGGTCCCGATCCAGTAGGACCCGTTGATGATGAGATCCACCGAGCCGCGCACGCGCGCCGGAATCAGCTCGTCGATCGCCGAGTTGATCGCCGAGTACTCGCCGCCGATGCCGGCCCCGGTGATGATCCGGCAGAGCATGAACCACCAGACACTGAACGACAGTCCGGTGGCGATCGAGCCGCCGAGGAACACCAGCAGCGTGATCATGAACAGCTTCTTGCGGCCGATCCTGTCGGCGAGATTGCCGAAGAAGAGCGCACCGGCGCAGGCGCCGATGATGTACGCCGAGCCGGAGAGACCGATTTCGGCCGGGGTCAGTCGAATGCCGCTGCCGTGCTCGGTGAGCCGGCCGGCGATCGAGCCGACGATCGTGACCTGAAGACCGTCGAGAATCCATACCGTCCCGAGGCCGATCACCACCATCCAATGCCACCGCGACCACGGCAGCCGGTCCATCCGGGCCGGGATCGAGGTCTCAACCGTGCGCAACTCGGCGCTTTGTGTCGCCGCCTGAGCCATCCGTCCTCCTCCCCATGTCACAACGAGCACATGATCTTGGGCCGCTGACTACCCAGCGTCAGAATTCTGAAAACGTGCGGGCGGCGAGATGCCGAAAGTCCGTGCCCGCTCAGCGCGGTCGATCGCCGGCCGCCCTCAACCGCCGCATGGCCGCGGCGAGCGGCGCGTTCGCGTAAGCGCCGTGACCCTCGAGTCCAGCGAGCACGCGCCCACGATCGTGCTCCGGCTTGTCCTGCGAGAGCTTCGCCTCCGCGTGCCACGAGGCGGCAGGCAGCTGGAAGGCGACGACGTGTTCGGCCATCTTTCGCGCTGTGTCGCCCATGCGGGCAAGCGACCACGGCTCCTCGACGGCGGCCTCGAAGTGCTCGACCGTCCGCCGGAGCACGGGCAAGGAGTCTGCGAACAGCTCAGGGCGACCGCGGACATGCAGCGTGACGTGTAAGCGCGGCGGCTTCGCTCACCCGCGCATGCCGACCACCGGGCCTGCGCTGCGGTGCCGGGCCAATGGCTCGAGTCGCTCAGTGCGAGTGGATCGAGGCCATGGCGAATACGCGGCCGAAGATCAGCACCCCCGGCAGGAAATGCCGGGTGACGATGCCCAGCTCGAACCTCTCGCCCGCGCGCCGCCGGCGGACGAGGACGAAGGCCAGTACGAGCAGTCCGAGCTCGTTGACGCTCGCCCCCACGTCTGCCAGTCCGACCGACGCCGCCGCGGCGGCGGCGGGGCGGGGAGGCGAGTCAGACCCGGGCACGGCAGCGACGCGGGTCACCCGGCGACTGCGGTCCCTTCCCGGCGCCTGCTCGGGACCGACGTGGCCGCCGGCCGGGTGGCCAGGCCCGCCGCGACACCGGCGAGGCCGATCGCCGCGTGCAGGACGTTGTCCGCCGTGTTGATCGGGAGGATCGAGGCGATGGAATCGCCGCCGCCGATGATGAAGCCCCAAATCGCCACGACGATGTTCACGGCACCGAACGCAAGTGCGTAGGTGCGGGCCGCACACCGAGCCGCGAGCAGCCCGACGATCCCGCTCGCGAGGTGCACGGCGTTGTGCCAGCCGTTCACGGCAAACACGCCGAAGATGTCGTCGCGAACCCGCCGGAGCACGGTCTCGCGTGGCCGAGTCGCTACGGTGAGGCGATGACGGCTTCCGAGCCCGCGGGCGGTGGCTGACCGAGGGCGCGGACGCGCGCGGCGGCCACCGCGCGCCGTGTACATGCGCCGGCGTGCCGTCGCCGCGGGCGGCTGCGCGGCGGTGGTCCTCGTGATCGTCGTCCTGCTGCGGAGCGGCGGTGCGCCGCCGGCTTCGCGCACGGCGCCGAACGGCTCCGTGGCCGCGATGCAGCCGCGCCGGCCGGTCACGCGGAGGCGCCTGGCGCCGGCGCCGCGCACCGAAAGCCGCCCGTCCGCCGCCCTGCCGCTGTCGCTCGACCAGCTCGCCGGGCAACGCGTCATCTACGCCTACTCGGGGCTGACACCGCCGGGGTCGCTTCTGGCGACGGTGCGCTCGGGCGAGGCCGCCGGAGTGATCCTGTTCGGACCGAACGTCGCCGACTCCAATCAGGTCGCCGCGGTCGTCGCTCAGCTCCAGCGCGCGGCCGCGGCCGGCCCGGTCCACGCTCCCCTGCTCATCCTCGCCGATCAGGAGGGCGGGCAGACCCGGCGCCTGGCCGGCGCGCCCGAGCTCTCAGAGCAGCAGATCGGCGCGAGTCCCGACGCCGTCCAGCTCGCCGCCGAGGCCGGCGAGGGCGCCGCCGGCGTGCTCGCCGGCGCCGGGGTCAACGTCAACCTCGCTCCTGTGCTCGATGTCTCGAGCCAACCCGATGACTTCATCGGTGAATTCCAGCGTTCCTACGGCGGCGACCGGGGGGAGGCCGCGCGCCTCGGCAGCGCGTTCATCGCCGCCCAGCAGCGTCTCGGCGTTGGCGCCACGGCGAAGCACTTCCCCGGCCTCGGCGCCGCCGGGCGCGGCCAGGACACCGATTCGCGGCCGGTCACGCTCGACCTCCCGCTGAAGCGGATCCGCGACGTCGACGAAGCCCCATATCGCGCGGCGATTGCCGCCGGGGTGAAGCTCGTGATGACCTCGTGGGCCATCTATCCGGCGCTCGATT
>JAFAXX010000172.1 GCA_019240655.1 Solirubrobacterales bacterium | reverse complement strand
AGCCCCCGAGCACCGCGCAACACTCTGGTCCGCCCCGCGCGACCGGATGGATGACTGGAGCAAAGTCCCCAGCCGAAGCGAAACCGGCGCCCTACCCCACAACCACCATGACCAAGCACGCGACATCTCACTGCCAGACTCAGCCTGTTGCGTCAAGCGTCCCCACCGGCGCCGATCACCCCTGCCCGCCCAACGGGCCGCTTGACGCACCAGGCCTCGCCCGGCAACAAGACAACCAAGCCGGGGCAGAGCCCCGAAACCCCGTCTGCGACCGACCGATTCCGTCGACCACCCCCACCGCCGAGACAGCCGAACGTCAGAACCCCAAACCGGGGCTTGACACCACCCGCCCCTTCACGGGTAACAACCAAGCCTCCTTCATAGAGATGATGCGCGGCCGCTTGGCTCTTGGGCGCCGCGGTGGATTACGTCGAGGTGCTGTCGCGCCGGAGCGCGGCACGCTCGTCCGCGTCGGTTGCGGGCCAGCCGGCCGGCGCGCCCAGGTGGCAGAGTAGCGCCGGCGCCGGCCCTCCCGTCGAGGCTCCGTAGCGGCGCAGCGCGGCGACGTACACGGTGCCGTGGGCGCCCGGGATCGCCGCGCTCATGCTCTGGGCCGGATTCAGGGCACCGCACAGGGCGGGGGCGTTCTGCTCCGCTGCCGGGCCGAGGAAATCGTCGTAGGCCGGCTTGCCGTCGAAGCTGATGCCGTGGACGACGATCGTTGCCCGACCCTCACGGATTAGATCGGCTACTCCGGGTCCAAGGGTGATCGTGCGTCGGTATTGGACACTACCCCCCGGGGCGTACAGGCTCTCGTCGACATGTACCGCCGGAGTCGTCGGACGTCCAGGCTGGGTCAGCGACGTGACGACACCTCCGTAGAATTTGTCGCCCACGGCTGCGCTGATGAACCGATGACCGTTGACCACCTGCGCCGCGGACTGCGGCGGACAGTTTCCGGTTCCCCCGTGGATGTGCATGAAATGCACCGCAGGCAGCAGCCCGCTCGTATTGACTGTGACCGCCGCGACGTTCCCCTCCAGCCGGATCGTCGCGGTTCCGCTGCCGGTTACCCGGTTCGTCGGCACCGCCCGAAGTTGTGAAACGAATCCCGGTGCAACCGCCGCGGGGGGTGAGCTACCTCCCGATAGCGCGATGGCTGCCGCGGCGCCTGCGGCAATGACGATCAGGCCGATGAGCGCCAGCCATCGATACCGCATCCACGGTTGCCGAGGAGATGGTCCAGGCCCGGCTGCGGTCGGACCGCTCGGAGGCCGTGCCGGCGTGCCGGGATCGCTCGTAGCGCCGGCGGGCGCGGGCTCTGCGGCGCGGACGGTCGGCTCGGGCTGTGCGGCGCGGACGGTGGGCTCGGGCTCTGCGGCGCGGACGGTCGGCTCGGGCTCTGCCGCGCGCGCGGTGGGCTGAGCCGGTTCGGACTCGGCCGGGGGGGTCAGGCTTGCGTCCCCGGTCGCGACGACCCTCGTGCCCGTGTATCGCGTCCCTCTCAGGGCGGCGCTGGCGTCACGGGCGAAATCCCCGGCGGACCCGTGGCGGTCTTCGATTTGCTTCGCCATCCCCTTTTCGATCACAGCGCCGAAGGTCGGATACAGATCGGCGAGGGGTCCTTTGAGTTCCGGTGGGGGGTCGTATACGTGAGCGAACAGTGTTGCCACCGAGTTATCGCGCTGGTATGGCACGTTGCCGGTGAGCATGTGGAAGAAACTGCATGCGAGCGCATAGATGTCCGTGCGGGCGTCGGTTTCCCTACCGGTGACCTGCTCGGGAGCCATGTAGTCGACCGTGCCGACGACGGCTCCCTGCTGTGTCAGGCCGCCGATCGTGTCCGCTCGCTTGGCCAGCCCGAAGTCGGTGAGGTAAGCGTGCTCGAGACCATCTCGCACAGTGATCAGCACGTTCGCCGGCTTTACGTCCCTGTGCACGAGGCCACGGGCGTGTGCGGCGTCGAGCGCCGAGCCGAGCTGGCACAGCAGCTCGACGGCGCGATCCGGTTCGAGCGCGCCATGCTTGCGAAGGAGTTCCCGCAGGTCGGTTCCCACGACGTAGTCCATCACCAGGAACAGCGTGCCGTCCTGCTCGCCGGCATAATGAATCCCCACCACGTGCGCGTGGTGGAGGGAGGCGGCGGTCCGGATCTCGCGTCGGAACCGTTCCCGGAAGACCTCGTCACTGGACAGTTCCGGCGCTAGCACCTTCAGCGCGTAGACGCGGTTTAGGGAGAGGTTGGTGGCCCGGTAGACCATGCCCATCCCGCCCCGGCTGATGGGCTCGTCTATTCTGTAGCCACCGATTACGGCGCCGCGGTCAAGCTGGCCGCTTCCAAATTGCATACGTAAACCGCCGTGCCTGGTGCCCTCGAGCCAGAGGACGGAACCCGGTACCTCTGGAGAGCGAGCTTATCGGCCGGGCCGAGCTTGTCAAGGTCGCGCTGCGACGGCTTCTCTTCGCTATCCTCCGCCCATAGGCGCGATCACACTTCAGTTGCGGTTGAGCGGAAATGGGGGCAGCGGAGTGCGGGAGCGATGACCGACGACCCTCTCATCGGCAGCCGAGTCGGCGATTACCGCGTCGATAGCTTGCTCGGGGTGGGCGGGATGGGCAAGGTCTACTGCGCCACCGGGCCCGACGGCGTGCGCGTTGCGCTGAAGCTCGTAAAAGAGGACTACGCGCGCGACACGACGTTCCGCCGTCGCTTCTCCCGCGAGGCGCGGATCGCCCAGACGGTCAAGCACCCGCACGTCGTCCCGGTGGTCGCCACCGGCGAGCACGACGGCCTGCCGTACATGGCTGAGACATTCATCGACGGCCTCTCGCTCGACAAGATGCTCAAGCGCGATGGTCGGCTCGATGTCGCCACGGCCGTCCGTATCTGCACGCATGTGGCTGCGGGGCTGGAGGCGCTGTGGGCCGCGGGCATGGTCCATCGCGATGTCAAGCCCGGCAACATCCTGCTCGACGAGACAGGCACCGCGTACATCACCGACTTCGGGCTGGCCAAGGACACGCAGGGCAGTGTGCTCACCATGCCCGGCCAGGCGCTCGGCTCGATGGATTACATGGCTCCTGAGCAGATTCGCGGCGGGCCGGTCGGCGCCGCCAGTGACATCTACGCGCTCGGCTGCGTGATGTACGAAAGCGTCACCGGGCGCCCGCCGTTCGCCGATGTCCAGGGGATGCGCATCCTCTGGGCGCACCTCCAGGAAGAGCCGCCCGACCCGCGCACGCTGCGCGGCGACCTAACGCCAGAGTTCTCGACCATGCTGCTGAGCGCGCTGGCCAAAGAGGCCGACAAGCGCCCCGCAACCGCCGGCGAGTACGCGCGGAGGCTGGCGCAGGCGGCGGGATCCTCCGCATCGACGGCCGACAGCGAGGCTACCGGCTGACCGGCCGCCGCGAGCGCTCTTCCAGCGCAAGCGAGTGCTCAGCGCCAGCGCGCGCGGTAGACCACGTGCTCGCCGAGCATGCCCTTGAAGTGATACTCGCCGCGCTCATCGAAGCTGAAGCGCGGGTCGGTCTCGGTGTACTGCTTGAGCATCGACGAGACGAGGATCTCGCCCGGGCCGGCCTTTGCCGCGATCCGGCTGGCCAGCACCACGTTGCGTCCCATCAGCTGCTCGCGGTTGCCGATCACGAACCCCGAGTGCAGCCCGATCCGGATAGCCAGCCCGTCGCCCTCGCCCAGCGGCGAGCCGGCGAAAGTCCGTTGCAGGTCGACCGCCGCGTGCAGTCCCGCATGGGCGCTGTTGAACGACGCGAAGAAGCCGTCCTGCTCGAAGCGCACGACCTGGCCGTCGTGGTGGCGCACCGTCTGTTCGACGAGCAGGTGGTGGTCGGCCAGCAGGCGCTCCCACCGCTCGCGGCCGAGCCGTTCGGCTGCCGCCGCGGCGTCCGCGATGTCGCTCAGCATCAGCGTGACGGCGCCGTCGGGTGAGCTGAGACGCTCCAGCGTCGGCACGACCGGCTCCAGCGCCGAGGCGATGACATCGATCGAAGTGAGCTGGACTGGAGATTCCAAGATCTGCGGACGGGCCCCGGTGACTGCCGGCGAGCATACCTTGACACGTATCGGCAATCTGAGCAGAATCGCTCCGCTGGCATGAAGGGGGCTTCTGAGCACGGCTTTCGAGGTGCCTACGACGACGGGATCCGCAGAACCGCGTTTCCCCCGATCGCCGACTACGCGTTCCTGTCCGACTGCGTGAGCACGGCGCTGGTCGCGTCCAACGGGAACGTCGAATGGATGTGCCTGCCGCGGATGGACTCGCCGAGCGTGTTCGCGGCGATGCTCGACCGCGACGCCGGTAGCTTCCGCCTCGGCCCCGCCGACGTGAGCGTGCCGGCCGGTCGGCGCTACATCCCGGGAACGATGGTGCTCGAGACGAGCTGGGAGACGCGCATGGGCTGGGTGATCGTGCGCGACGCGCTCAGCATCGGTCCCTGGCGCCACGAGACCGAACGCTCGCGAAGCCATCGCCGCTCGCCCACAGATCACGATGCCGATCAGGTAATGCTCCGGCTGATCGAGTGCGTGCAGGGCTCGGCCGAGATCAAGCTCGAGTGCGAGCCGGCCTTCGACTACGGAGGCCTGGCCGCCGACTGGGAATACGCCGGACCCGGCTACTGCGAGGCGATCGCCCGCTCGGAAGGAATCGACCTGCAACTGCGGCTGACCACCGACCTGCGCCTCGGCTTCGAGGGACCCCGGGCGCGGGCCCGGACCACCCTGCACGAGGGCCAAAGGGCATTCGTGGCGCTGGGCTGGTCGACCCACGGTATGCCGACAACGTACGAAGAGGCGGAGGCCTGGCTCCAGCGAACCGGTCGCTTCTGGCAGGAATGGCTCAAGCACGGCGCATTTCCAGACCACGCCTGGCGCTCCTACCTGCAGCGCAGCGCGCTCACTCTCAAGGGCCTCACCTACGCCCCTTCCGGCGCGATGCTCGCCGCCGCGACCACATCGCTGCCCGAGACCCCCGGCGGCGATCGCAACTGGGACTACCGCTACAGCTGGATCCGCGACTCTACGTTCATGCTTTGGGCCCTGTACACGCTCGGCTTCGACGAGGAGGCCAACGACTTCTTCTACTTCGTGGAGGACATGGCCGAGGCCGAGGAGGGCCAGCTGCAGATCATGTACGGGATCGGCGGCGAGAGCCGGCTCGAGGAACAGGAGCTCGAGCATCTCTCCGGCTACGAGCAGTCAAGGCCGGTGCGCGTCGGCAACGGCGCCTACAACCAGGACCAGCACGACGTGTGGGGCGCGGTGCTCGACTCGATCTATCTGCACACCCGCTCGCGCGACCAGCTTCCCGACCGGTTGTGGCCGATCATCAAGCGCCAGGTAGAGACCGCGCTGGCGCGCTGGCGCGAGCCCGACCGCGGCATCTGGGAGGTGCGCGGCGATCCCAAGCACTTCACGTCATCGAAGGTCATGTGCTGGGTGGCCGCCGACCGCGGTGCCCGGCTCGCCGAGCTCCGCGCCGATGAGCTGACGTCGGCGCGGTGGCAGGCCGCTGCCGACGAGATCCATGCCGACATCTGCGCCAACGGTGTCGACCAGCGCGGGGTGTTCGTGCAGCACTACGACACCGATGCGCTCGACGCCTCGCTGCTCCTGATGCCGCTCGTGCGCTTCCTCCCGCCTGACGACCCTCGGCTCCGCGCCACGGTGCTGGCCATCGCCGACGAGCTGACCGAAAACGATCTCGTGCTGCGCTACCGCGTGGACAAGACCGACGACGGCTTCGCCAGCGAGGAGGGCACGTTCACGATCTGCTCCTTCTGGCTGGTCTCCGCCCTGGTGGAGATCGGCGAGCTGGGCCGGGCGCGCGCGCTGTGCGAGAAGCTGCTGTCGTTCGCCAGTCCGCTTCAGCTCTACGCCGAGGAGGTCGACGCGGCCACCGGCCGCCACCTGGGCAACTTCCCGCAGGCGTTCACGCACCTGGCGCTGATCAACGCCGTCGTGCACATCATCCGGGCCGAGGCGCAGTTGGAGTTGCAAGCGCCGGCGCGCACGACCGCGCTAGAGGGCATCTCCCCGACAAGCTGAGAACGCGGCCGTCAGCCGGCCGGCGCGGATTGGCCCTGGATCGCGGTAATCGCCACCGTGTTGACGACGTCGGTCACCGAGCAGCCGCGCGAGAGATCGTTGATCGGCTTTCGCAGTCCCTGCAGGACGGGCCCGATAGCCACCGCGCCCGAGGAGCGCTGCACCGCCTTGTAAGCGACGTTGCCCGTGTCGAGGTCGGGGAAGATGAACACGGTGGCGCGGCCCGCGACCTCGCTGCCGGGCAGCTTCAGCGCGGCCACGTGGGCGTCGACCGCGGCGTCGTATTGGATCGGGCCCTCGACCTTCAGCTCGGGGGCGCGTTCGCGCACCAACTCGGTCGCCTCGCGCACCGCCCGCACCTGCGGGCCACGGCCCGACTCGCCGGTCGAGTAGGACAGCATTGCGATCCGCACCTCGATCCCAAAGCGCTCCGCCGTGCGAGCGGAACTGATCGCGATGTCGGCGAGCTGGCGTGCGTCGGGCATCGGGTTGACCGCGCAATCGCCGTACACGAGCACGCGGTCGGCCAGGCACATGAGGAACACGCTCGAGATGACCGACACTCCGGGGCGCGCGCGGATGATCTCGAACGCCGGCCGGATCGTGTCGGCGGTCGTGTGAGCGGCCCCCGACACCATCCCATCGACCTCGCCAGTCTGGACCATCAGCGTGCCGAAATAGCTCGGATCGACGACCGCGTCGAAAGCGAGCTCGCGGGTCATGCCCTTGTGCCTGCGCAGCTCGCGGTAGAGCTCGGCGAACCGCTCGCGCAGCGGCGAGCTGTGAGGATTGATCAGCTTGGCGCGGTCGAGCGTCAGCCCCCGGGCGGCCGCGGCGGCCTGCACATCGGCCGGATCGCCGAGGATTGTCAAGTCGACCACGTCGCGGCGGATCAGGATGTCAGCCGCGCGGAGTACGCGCTCGTCGTGGCCCTCGGGCAGCACGATGTGGCGCCTTCGGGACTTCGCGAGCTCGAGCAGCTCGTACTGGAACATCATCGGCGTCCGGGCCCGCGGACGCGGGAGGGCGATCCGCTCGGCCACCTCGGCCGGCGCGATGCCTGCCTCGAACACGCCGAGTGCGGTGGCGATCTTAGGCTCGTCGCCGGGGCTCATCACCGGTGTGATCTGATGCACGGCTGTGGCTGTGGGGTAGGTGCGCTGCGTCGTACGAAGCACGGCGAAGGGTGCGTCGCCCAGGAGCTTCTCGATGCGCGGGGCGGGCGCGTGGCCGCCCGTGAGGACGATCCCGGCCACTGAGGGCAGGGACGCGAAACGCGCGCTGGCCAGGCTGGCCAACAGAATGTCGGCGCGGTCGCCCGGCACGATCACCAGCGTCCCGTCGGCCAGGTCCTCGATGAAGTGCTCGACGCCCATCGCCGCGACCCGCACCTCGCGCACTTCCTGCTGAAGCCGGCCGCCGCCTCCGACCAGCACCTCGGTGCACAGCTCCTTGGCGATCTGGCCGAGCGTGGGCCGCCCGAGCGCGTCATTCTCGGTCATGACGTACATCGGCGCGCTCCGGTCGTAGGTGGCCGAGTAGGCGCGAATGTCGCTCAGCACGTCTGGGGGCACCCTGTTGACCACCACGCCGAACAGCGTGCAGCCCCGTTGGGCGAGCGAGGCCTTGGCCACGCGGACAGCTTCGGCGATGTTCGTGACCGAAGTGCCCCGCAGCACGACCAGCACGGGGGCGCCGAGCTGGTTGGCGAGGCTCGCGTTCAGGTCGAAGTCGAGCGCGGGCAGGACACCGGCGAAGTCGGTGCCTTCGACGACCATCACCTCGAAGCCCCGCTCGAGCTCCTTGTAGGCATCGAACACGCGCTGCTCGAGCTCGGCGTACTTGCCCGCGGCGATCATCGAGTGGGCCTCCGCTGCCGAAAGCGCGTGCATTTCCTCGTAGCGCGTCTCCAGGCGATACCGGCGGCGGATCAGCTCGATGTCGGGGTCGGGGATGGTGTGGCTCGGGACGATCGGACGGAAGAAGCCGGCGCGCTGGGCCCGCGTCGCGAACGTCTCCATGAAGCCGAGCGCGACAATCGACTTCCCGCTCCCCGCTTCCATCGCCGTGATGTATAGGCTCTGCGCCATGGCCTCCGCCATCCTCGCCCGTGACCTCCGGGGCCGTCAAGCTTGTTATGAGCGCTACTGATCAGCTGCTGTCGAACAACTCGATCTATGCCGAGGGCTTCTCGCATGCCGAGTTACCGGCCGCCCCGGCGCTGCGCGTGGCAATCGTGGCCTGCATGGACGCGCGGCTTGACCCGGCCCGGGCCTTGGGCTTCGCGGAGGGCGACGCGCACGTGATCCGCAACGCCGGCGGGGTGGTCACGGATGACGTGATCCGATCGCTGGCCATCTCGCAGCACCACCTGGGGACCGAGGAGATCGTGTTCCTCCACCACACGAAGTGCGGGATGCAGACATTCACCGACGAGGGGTTCCGGCCGGCAGGTCAGGAGCCGCCGTGGCCCGCACGAACCTTCACCGACCTCGAGGAGGACGTGCGCGAGTCGATCCGGCTCGTGATGGAGAGTCCTTACATCGAACGCAAGGGCAGCGTGCGCGGGTTCGTCTATGAAGTAGAGACGGGCAGCATTCGCGAGGTTTGGTAGGGATCACTTAGCGCGCCGCCGGGCCAGTGTTTCACATTCTCGCGCTGTCCCTGACCGCGATCGTCGTCGGCCGCCGAGGCTCACCCCGGGACGACCGGGAGCACAATGTGCGAGGGCCGCGAAAGGTCGTGGAAGATCGTCTGGCGGGCGGCGCTCAGGTCCTCCTCGCGGTCGGCGCCCAAATGCTTGCCGGAGTTCGCGTTGCGGTCGAACCTGGGGAACGAGCTGCTAGTGACGATCACGACGATCTGGTGGCCGGCCAAGAAGACGTTGCTGGTCGCGACCAGGTCGATCCGGTACTCGTACGGGGTATCGCGCGCGATCGGGCGGGCACGCTCGAAGCCCTGGCGGAAGCGCGCCCGCAGCACCCCCTCGGCGACGATCCGAGAGAAGCCATCCGGGTCCACGTCGCACAGCTTGGCCACGAAGTCGGTGTCGGGCGCGCTGGTGGCAGCGTGCAGGACGACCGAGAGCGGCCCCGTGACCTCGACCGCCCGCTTGGTCGGCTCCGAGCTGTATACCAAGACGTCCGTTCGCCCCTCGAGCGGCCGCTGATCAAGCGGCCCGGAGTTGGTGCGCATGAACTTGGCCGGGAGCGAGGTCGGCCCGCCGATCGTCGGCGCCGCATCGGCCGGGTCGTACACATACTCGTCGGAAGGTGCCTCGTCGGCGCCTGGGGCCGAGCGCGACAGGCGGCCGCCCGCACGCAGGTACCAGCGCTCCGGCCGCGCCCGCGCCAGCGGCCAGTCCGCCTCGCAGCGCCAGCGGTTCAATCCCATCACGAAGATCCGTACCATGGGATCGTCAGCCGGCGCGGGGTCGCCCCGCAACCATCGCCCAAAGAACTGCAGTTGGAGCCCGTCGAGGTCGAGCTTCGACTCCGATCCGAAGAGCGCGAAGCTGTGGTCGGGATAGCCGCCATACGCGCTGCCGTGGATCCACGGTCCGACGACCAGCCGGGTGCCGTCGCGGGCCGCCTCGCCGTCGGCCTCGCGGCGCATGCGCATGAAGTTCTCGAGCGTTCCGCCCAAGAACACGTCGTACCAGCCGCCGACGTTGAAAGCCGGGACGGCCACCGACTGGTGCAGTCGCCGGGGCGAGAACTCACGCCAGTAGCCGTCGGCGGTCGGATGCGCGAGCCAGTCGTGGTAGAACCGCGCGGTCGGGTTCTCGGCGAGCAGCGGCGCCTCTCCGAGCGGCAGGTGCTTGAATTGCTGCTGCAGCGGCGGCCGCGGCTTGCCTTTGCTCATCAGGCTGACCCAAAACAGGTTGAACCCGAGCGAGAACGCGCCGCCCTGATAGACCCAGCCGTTGTACGCGTCGCTGCCGATGACGGTGGGGGAGATCGCGCGTAGGTGGGGCGGCCGCGTGGCGGCAGCGATCCAGTGCGCGGCGGCCGGATAGGACCGGCCGGCCATGCCGATGGCGCCGCTGCACCACGGCCGTACGGCGAGCCATTCGATCGTGTCGTAGCCATCCGAGCCCTCCGAGGCAAACGGGTAGAACTCGCCCTCGGACTCGAAGCGGCCACGCACATCCTGGCAGACCAGCGCGAAGCCCTCTTGCACGGCCCGGTCGGGATCGATCGCGGCGGGGGGCGTCAGCGGGAACGAGCGGTCGTAGCAGGTGCGGCTCACGATCGCCGGCACCGGCGCGCCCGCCTCCGGTCTATAGACATCCGCGCGTAACACGGTGCCGTCACGCATCGGAATCGCGACTGCTCGCTCGACGATCACGTTCGCCCTCTCGGGCGCAGCAGTCTACGGGTAGCGGCTCGGAGGCGCGGGCCCGCTGCGCCGCGGCGGCGACCCACGCGTACCGCTTGACTTCAGCCGCGACGCCGTAGGAGAATGGCCCCACTGCCGATCGGTATATGGGGGGCGAG
>JAFAXX010000107.1 GCA_019240655.1 Solirubrobacterales bacterium | reverse complement strand
CCTCGACCTCACCTACACCCACCGCGGCATCGAACTCGACCCCCTCACCCCCACCCAACAACAGATCCTCAACCTACTCAGGATCCAGCCGCCATGGCTTACCGGGGACAGGTAGCGCTCGTGAACTGCGGAAAACGGGGCTAGCCGGCCGTCGTTGCGGTCCGCTCGCGGTCGATCAGCACACGGCGCAGGATCTTGCCCGACGGCGCTTTCGGGGTCTCGTCGATGATCTCGACGGCGCGCAACTTCTTGTACGGGGCCACGTGGTCGGCGACGAACCGGGTCACGTCTCCCGGGCTGAGTGATCCGCCGGTCACGACGAATGCCTTCGGGACTTCGCCGGCCTCCTCGTCGGGGACCGGGATCACGGCGGCGTCCGTGATCGCGGGATGGGTGAGCAGCAGCGCTTCGAGTTCGGCGGGCGCGATCTGGTAGCCCTTGTACTTGATCAGCTCCTTGATCCGGTCGACGATCCGCAGCGAGCCATTGTCGTCGACGAGGGCGATGTCGCCGGTGTGAAGCCAGCCGTCGGCGTCGATCGTGCGCGCTGTGGCGTCTGGGTTGTTGAGGTAGCCCTTCATCACCTGCGGGCCGCGAATCAGCAGCTCGCCCGTCTTGCCGACAGGGACATCCTCGCCGGTCGCGACATCGACGATCCGGCACTTGGTGTTCGCGACCAGTGGGCCGACCTCGCCGGGCATCTGCCCGGCGAGGTCGTCTGTGATCCGGTGGGTTGTCGGGCTCGTCTCGGTCAGACCGTAGCCCTGCTGTATGCGGCAGCCCAGCCGCCGGGCGCACGCGACCTCGAGTTCGGCGGACAGCGGCGCGGCGCCGGATCCGATGAACTCCAGGCTCGAGAGGTCGAACTCGTCGACGAGCGGATGCTTGGCTAGCGCGAGGATGATCGGCGGCACCAACGCGGCACGGGTGATCCGGTGGTCCTGGAGCACGCGAAGGAAATCACCCAGGTCAAAGCGCGGGATCGTCACCACCGTGTTGCCAAAGTAGACGGGTATGGTCATGATCCAGACGAGCCCGTAGATGTGAAAGAACGGCAGCGCGGCGACGACACGGTCATCCCGGCCCTCCCAGCGCTCGGGGGAAATGCACTGGCAGATGTTCGCGCCCAGGTTTCGGTGCGTCAGCATCACGCCCTTGGGCAGGCCCGTGGTGCCGCTTGAGTATGGGAGCACGACGAGGTCGTTGGCGGGATCGATCGCGACCTCCGGCGGCTCGGCGCCCGGCTGGAGCAGCGCCTCAAACGGCGTGGCGCCCTCGGTCTCGCCGTAGACGAAGATCTCCTCAACGCCGGCCCGCGCCGCGGCGGTGGTGGCATTCCCGAGCAGCTCGGGCACCGTCACCAGCAGACGCGAGCCCGAATCTCTGAGCTGGCCTGCGTGCTCGTCCGCGGTCAGCAGCGGGTTAGCGGTCGTGTTCACCCCACCGACCGTCGCCACCCCGTGAAAGGCGATCGCATACTCGGGCAGGTTCGGAGCGTAATGCGCAAACACGTCGCCCTTGCCAAAGCCGCGCTCGGCGAGGCCCGCCGCAACCGCGCTCACGGACTCGACCAGCTGCCGATAGACGATCGTCCGGCCGCTCGGCCCGTCAATGAACGCCGGCTTCTCACCCCAGTCGCGAGCGCGAGCAAGAACAAACTCGGTGAGCGACGCATCGGGGATCTCGATGTCCGGAAACGGGCTGCGGATCACCATTGCAGACCTCCCCAGTCAACTGTTTGCGCCAGTCTACGCCCGCTACGGGTGGCGCCGGAACACAGATGTGGGATCCGGGGGCCGGCCGCAGCCTAGCTAGGGAGGCCGGATCGGCCCCGCAGGGGGCAAAGCAGGGTGAGCGAAGAACCACAACGTGACGAAGCGGCAGACCGGCTCGGCAGTGTTCACGTTGCCGGTCGCCGGGCTACGGCGAAGGCCTCGGCTGAGCCGCCGGCCGACCGCCCCACCCGCCGGTGAACACGCCCGGACGGGCCCGGACGGCCCCACGGACGCCGAGCGAAGCGAGGCCCCTACCGAGCGGCGCCGGCGCCGCCGCGTTCCGCCAGGGCCAGCGTCCGCGCCACGACATCTGCGTAGACCGCGGCGCCGGCCGGCTTCGGGTGGGCGCCGTCGTAGAGAAGGCTCGGATCTGTGCTGGCATCCCGCCAGTCGGCGATCGTCGCCTGCGGCCAGGTGCGGACGGCCGCGGCAAGCTCGTGGTCGACCTCGTCCTCCCAGCTTCTCGGCTGCCGGATGTTGACGAGCACCACGTGCGGCACCCCGCGCAGCACGGCGCGCAGCCGCGCGACGTCGGCCGGTAAGAGGGGCCCGTTGTCGCCAATCTGCACGACGATTTGCGACGGAAGCACCCCGGCGGACCGGTACTGCGCCAGACGGCGGATGATCGCGCTCGCCTGGCGGCCGACTTTGGCGTCGACCCGCGCGCCGAGGCGATGCTCGAGCGCGGGTTCCGCGGCCAGCATGACCGAGGCGCCGACGGCGAGCACCGCGCCCGGAGGCCGCCATCGCCGGCTCACTGCCGGTCGGCTCCTGACGCCGGGCGGTGCGGCGGCGGCCTGGCGAGCGGCAGCCGGCGTCGTGACCGGCGCGTTTGCCGTCGCGCGCGGCGGGTGCTCGGCGGCCGCGGAGCTCATCAGGCGATGCCCGGAAACTGCGTTGGCCGCCGGCAGGAGCATGACCGCCGCGAGCGTCACTGCGACGATCGCGACGCTGGTGGTGACGGTGGCCAGGCGCTGACGCGGCCGGCGGCGATCGAGCCACGCTCTCGCCGTGCGCTGGGGTCCCCGGCGGCGAACCGGCATCTCGACATAGCGGTAAGAGAGCGCCGCCAGCGCGACCGTCACCGCGATCTGGGCGGGCACGAGTAACCACAGGCCCCACGTCACGTCGATTCCCGGCCGGGACAGCGCCATCACCGGCCAGTGCCACAGGTAGATGCCGTAGCTGCGCTGTCCGACCCACCGCAGGGGGCGGGTGCCGAGCGCGATCCCGATGTGCGAGGCGGGATGGACGCTGGCGGCGACCGCCGCAGCCGCGACCAGCGCGACGATGGCGAAGCCGCCTCGGTACAGAAAGGGGTCGTAGTCGTGCCGGGTCGCCATCGCGAGGATGAATGCCCCGACCCCGGCGATGCCGAGACCGTCGAGCACGAGGCGGGCACCGCGTCCGGCCGTCGCGCTGAGCCTGCTCAGGGGCCACGCGAACGCGAGCAGCGCGCCGACCATCAACGGGGTCGCGCGGGTGTCGGTGCCGTAATAGACGCGGGACGGGTCCGCGCTCGGGTCGTAGAGGAGCGCCATGAGGAGCGCCGAGGCGACCGCCACGCCGATCGCCAGGGCGATGACCCATCCTCGCCGCCGGAGGGCAAGGCCGGCGGCCAGGACGGGCGGCCACACCAGATAGAACTGCTCTTCGACGGCGAGCGACCAGTAGTGCTGAAGCAGCGACGGCCGGCCGTAGGCGGCGAAGTACGAATGTGAGGCGAGGATCTGCTGCCAGTTGTTGAAGTACAGGAGCGAGCTGAGCGCGTTGGCGCGCAGCGTGGCCAGGTCGCCGGGGAAGAACAGGGCCACGACGATCACGCTCGTCGCGATCACGAGGGTTGCCGCCGGCAGCAGGCGCCGAGCGCGTCCGGCCCAGAACCCCACCAGGTCGATCCGGCCGCGGCGTCGGCACTCGGCCAGCAGCAGCGAGGTGATCAGGTAGCCGCTGAGGACGAAGAAGAGATCGACGCCGAGGAAGCCGCCCGGCAGCCACCCCACGCGGGCGTGGTAGAGCAAGACGCCCCCGACGGCAATCGCGCGCAGCCCGTCGAGGCCAGGGACGTAGCGAAGACCACCCGAGTACGGTGAGCGGAGGTCACCGACCCGTCGGGCGGTGCCTCTCCCCGCGGGTCTGTTGTGGACGGCGTCGGTGAGGAGCATGACGTGCGTGCGGCCGGGCAAGCCTAAGCCACCGCGCGGGCGACTCCCGGAGCCGCACGGTGGGTTGCATGATCGTTCCCGGCCTTCCGCAGGTGCAGGCGAGGTGTCGGCGTGTACGCTGGCGCGGTCACGGAGCAGCGGTCACATCCGCGTGATCGGCCTCGTCCACCCGTATCGTGAGAGGAAGCACATGTCCGAACACGTCTACAAGAGCGTCGAGATTACCGGGAGCTCGACCGAGAGCATCGCTGACGGCGTCCGGAAGGCCGTCTCTCGCGCATCGCAAACCGTCCGCCACGTCGAGTGGTTTGAGGTCGTCTCGGTCCGCGGCCACATCGCCAATGGTGAAGTTGAGCACTTCCAGGTGACGGTTAAGATCGGCTTCCGTCTCGAAGCCGGCGATCAGCCGTGAGCGCCGCCGCTCGGGCGGCGGGCAGCCCGCTTGCCGAGCCGGGGTCAAAGCGCGCTGTCTGACCGGCCCGGTGCCCGGGCGCCGAGCTCGAGGGGCCGGCGGGTGTGGGCGGCGATGACCCGGCAGGCGCGCTCGACGTCGGCCTGCTCGTAGGCCTCCACGAGCCGGCGGTGGTCTTCGACGAGCACATCGACCCGCTGGCCGGAGAAGAGCCGTTGGATGTCGACTCCCGATAATCCCAGCCCGCGGTAGGCCGCCAGCAAGGCGGGCGAATCGCCGAGCCCGACCATGAATTCGTGAAACGAGCGGTTGGCGCGGACCCAGCTGTCGACGTCGGCGAGCTTCCCGTCGGCCGTGATTGTGCCGGCGGTCGCCTCGGCGAGTTCGCGCAGGATCGCCAGGGCATCGCGGGAGACTCGTCCCACCGTGGCTGTCGCCACCCCCACCTCGATCGTCTCGCGGGCACGGTAGATATCGGCCACGACGTCATCGGAGGCCACCCGCACCGCGTACGTGCCGTCGAGCTGGCGCTCGAGAAGCCCTTCAGAGCTGAGCTGAGCCAGCCCGTGAAGCACCGACGCGGAGCTTGCGTCGAGCTCTTCGGCGAGCGCGTCCGCGGCCAGCGTCCGGCCTTCGGCGACCGATCCGCGCAGCAACCACTCGCGCAGCTCGCCGTACACCGCCTGGTCCGCGGTCAGGTCGAGCCGCCCGTAGTGGCCGCGAAAGTAGGCCAGCGGCGCCCCGGGGCGAGCCCCCGCCTGCTCCACCTGGGCCAGGAACACGGTGTGCGTGGCCGCCTCCACTTGTTCGGTGATCCGGCACTCGAGCGTTGCCAGCGCGTCGTCGAGCAGCGGCTGGCCGCTGGCTCCGCCGTGCAGCCCGACGCCGGCGAAGCGGTCGACCCCCTTGCTCGCGAACCGCACGGCGAGCTCGCCCTGTCCCTCGGCGAGGATGTTTACGGCAAACGCGCCGGCGGCAGCCACCGCCTGGCGGGTAGAGGAGGCGCGGTTGAGGCACACGAGCACCATCGGCGGCTCGAGCGACAGGGAGCTCACGGCGCTCGCGGTCGTTCCATGAGGGCGCCCGTCGACGACCGTCGTGACGATCGTCACGCCGCTGGTGAAGTGGCCGATGACCTCACGGTATCTGTCTGGCGAGAGTCCGGCAGCGGGCGCGGTCATCGTTCTCCGAGCTCCGTGGCGCGGGCCACCCGGTCGGCGTGATCCCGGCCTCCGCGAAGGTTTGTCAGACAATCATACATGACGCGCGCCGGTCGCGGCCCGTAGGGACGCCGGACCGACGATGACGACCCCCGACCGGACGCCGGACCGACGATGACAACGCCATATCTCGAGCGTGCGCTCGTCGAATGGAGGCGGTGGCCCCGGTGGCCGAGCGGGGGGCGGACGACTTCGCCTGACTGCAGACCCCGCAGCGTGATTGAGTGCACGTTCCGTGTCCGAGATGATCGTCACCAGCCTCGTCGGCTCCTACCCGCAGCCGGAATGGCTCATCGACCGCGAGGCACTACGCCGCCGGCTGCCGCCCCGGGTCCGCGTCCGGGAGCTCTGGCGGGTCGATTCCGCCTGGCTCCGCGACGCCCAGGACGACGCGGTGATCCTCGCGATCCGCGACCAGGAGCGGGCCGGACTCGACGTGATCACCGACGGCGAGATGCGCCGCGAGAGTTATTCCAACCAGTTCGCGAACGCGCTCGACGGCCTCGACCTCGACCACCCCGGCACGATCGTGAGCCGGGCGGGAACGCCCGCGCGCGTGCCCCGCGTGACCGGGCCGATCGTCCGCCGCCGGCCCGTGCATGTCGCCGACGTCGAGTTCCTGCGCGCCAACACCGACCGCACGGTCAAGGTGACGGTGCCGGGTCCGTTCACCATGTCCCAGCAGGCACAGAACGACTTCTACGCGCACGACGAGGAGCTGGCCTTCGCGTACGCCGACGCGGTGCGGGAGGAGATCGACGACCTGTTCGCCGCCGGAGCCGACATCGTCCAGTTGGACGAGCCGTGGCTCGAGGCGCGCCCGGAGCCGGCGCGGCGCTTCGGGCTCGAGACCCTTCAGCGGGCGCTCGCCGGCGCGCGCGGCACCACGGCGGTGCACATCTGCTTCGGGTATCCGGCGTTCGTCCCCGACCATCCCCCGGCCTACACGTACTTGGCCGAGCTCGCCGGCTGCCCGGCGGATCAGATCTCGATCGAGACCGCGCAGTCCGGCGTCGAGCTGTCCGTGCTCACCGAGCTCGGCGACAAGACGATCATCCTCGGTGTGGTCGCGCTCGACACCGCCGAGGCCGAGACCCCGGCGACGGTGGCCGACCGGCTGCGGCGAGCGTTGCCTTACCGGGCGCCCGGGAAGCTCGTGGCCGCGCCCGACTGCGGGATGAAGTACCTGCCCCGGGACGCCGCGTTCGCCAAGCTCCAAGCGATGGTCGCCGGCGCGCGAGCGGCGAGCGCGGGAGCGTGAGCGAGCACCGGCTTCAGAGGCCGGGCAATGTAGACATCGGCACGCCTTACCTGCATGTTGGTCCGGCGGTAGTCACGTGTCAGATCGAGTCAAACTTCACGGAGAGTGGCATCAAGACCGGCCGGGCTGAGTGCTGGGCTGAGCCCGGTCTTTGAGGCCCCGTAGTAAGGCTGTACGATCTGCCGTCCGAGCCGCCCCGAGGATGACACTGATATGCCGCAGCGCACGCCGAGGATCGACGTCCACACGCACATGCTCGAGCGCACCGCGAGCGAAGCCGGAGCGCCGCACAGCGTCGTCACCGGCTTCGGCGCGCGAAGCCTGCCCCCGCCCGTTCCCGGCTCGGCGCAGGCGCGCGCCGATCGCGCCGGATACGACGTGGAGCTGCACATCGAGATGCTCGACCAGCTCGCGCTCGATGCCGAGGTGCTCTCGTCGCTGACCGTCATGCAGGGCACTGGCTGGGCTTCGCCTGAGCAGGCCCACGACCTCAACCGCCGCGTCAACGACGCGATCGCAACGTGGGCGTCCGAGCACCCGACGCGCATCGTCGGAAGCTTCACGCTTCCGCTGCCGAGCCGGGAGCGCAGCATCGCCGAGCTCGAGCGCTGCGCAGGCGAGCTCGAGATGCGCGTTGTGCAGCTCCCGGTGGCGTCGACGGCACGTATCTGAGCGCGCCCGAGCACCGCTGGCTCTGGGAGATGATTGCCGAGCGCGGCCTGGTGGCGTTCGTGCATCCCGACGGGATCAGAGACCCGTGGTTTCAGAGTTACTCGATGTGGAACTCCGTGGGTCAGCCAATCGAGGAGGCGAAGTTCATCGCGTCGCTCATCTACGAGGGTGTCCTCGAAGCGCGGCCGGAGCTGCGGTCGTGATGGCACACGGCGGCGGTTACATCCCGCACTACTACGGCAGGCTCGATCGCAACGTCACTGCGCACCCGCACAGCGCGGCCAACATCTCAGGCAAGCCGAGCGCGTACCTGCGCAGCCTGTACTACGACACGTGCCTCTACGAGCCGGCGATGCTCGAGGCGCTGGTCGCGCGGGTCGGCGCCGAGCGGATCGTCATGGGCAGTGACTTTCCGGTCGGCGAGCCGGACCCCGTTGGCTTCGTGCAGCGGTGCGCCGCCCTGTCCGGCGAGGCCATCGACGGCGTCCTCGGCGCGACGCTCGCGGGCCTGCTCGGGCTGAGAGCGAGCGCGGACGGCCTCGGCGTCGAGCGCGCGGGCTGAACCGCCCTACCTTCCGAAGCAGTAGAGTGGGCCGGGAGGATGTTTGGACGTCTCAGACTCGCCCTCGCCCTAGCGCTCGCAGGTGCTCTTCTGCTGGTCGCTGCTCCCGCGGCGTCGGCTTTCAACAAAACCGTCTACCAGTGGCGGATCGTCCGGATCAGCGCGGCGTATACGACGTACGGCCCTTGGAACTTCTGCGCTCAGAGCCACGGGGGCAGCGTAACCTGCTCACGCGGTTTCACGGTGGCGAACACGGTCACCGGCTCGCTCGGCGTGTCGGGCGAATTACTCTCGGAGACGCTCGGCTACAGCATCACCACCTCGTCGACGCTCACCGGCGGTGCCACCTTCGCAGTCCCGGCCCACAGGATCGGGATCGCGGAGTGGCGCGCACGGTTCGTCACGAGGGCCGTCCACCAGCGGCTCTACGCACAAGCGTGGGTGTGCGACATAGGCTGCGTCCTCAAATACTCGTGGACGGCGACGAATCGCTACGAGACCGCCTACGCCAGCCGCTACGTCGGCCCGGACTTCCGCCCCGTCATCCGCTGATCGGCCGGTTCGGATTCGGGCGACTCGGTGACCGCGCCGGAACCGGCGCTAGCGCTCGTCGACGATCCGGTTCTCGAGCCGGCCGACGCCCTCGACCTCCACGACGACCACGTCGCCGTCGCCGAGCAGCAGTTGCGGGTTGCGCCGGAAGCCGACGCCCGACGGTGTCCCGGTGAGGATCAGATCGCCGGGCTCGAGCGCGGTGAACTCCGAGATCGTCGCCACCAGCGTGGCGATGTCAAAGATCATCAGCTCCATCGACGCCTCCTGCACGACCTGGTCGTTGAGCTTGGTGCGCAGCGTCAGCTTCGACACGTCGCCCACCTCGTCGGCGCTCACCAGCCACGGACCGATTGGCGTCGCGGCGTCCCACGCCTTGCCCTGGAGCCACTGGTGGGTCTTGTACTGGTAGTCGCGCATCGTGATGTCGTTGGCCACCGCGTAACCCGCGACGCACTGAAGCGCCTGCTCCCGTCGCACGCGGCGACCCCGCTCGCCGATGACGACCAGCAGCTCGCCCTCGTAGTCGACCGCGCCTGACTCCGGCGGGCGCGGGATGTCGTCGTAAGCGCCGGTCAGGCTCGAGGCGAACTTAGTGAACAGCACCGGGTACTCGGACTCCTCCCGGTGCGTCTCCGCGATGTGCGCGAGATAGTTCAGGCCGATGCAGATGACCTTGCCGGGGCGGGGAATCACCGG
The DNA here is from genome assembly GCA_019240655.1 of Solirubrobacterales bacterium. Classification (GTDB taxonomy): domain Bacteria; phylum Actinomycetota; class Thermoleophilia; order Solirubrobacterales; family Solirubrobacteraceae; genus Palsa-465. Next base: position 13,985 of record JAFAXX010000107.1, on the reverse strand, counting down.
ACGCCAGCGCACCTCGGAGAGCCTCACCGCCGCATCGGCGTCGAGCGGCGGCTCACGCAGCAGCGACGCCGGCGTGTCACGGCCGAGCTCGGTGATCCCGCGCAGCGGGATGGCCCGGTCATCGTCGATCTTCACCGCGAGCGGCTGTTCGTCGTGAGTCACTGAGGCAAAGCGCATGGATGTCCCTCGGCTCGGTTGGCGCAGCCCGCGACGCGGCCGGTCAAGCGTCGGTGCGCCGACCTCAGCTGCCGACCGTCTCTAGGACGTCGGCCGCCTCGTGGTCGAGCGCCGCCAAGCCGCTCAGGCCGCTGCGCGCTGCTTGGTTGACATGGTGTTCGCAGGCGGCCGCCGTCGCAGCCTCGTCGCGCGCCTCGGCTGCGGCGACGATCGCGCGGATCTCCTCGACGGTGCCGGCGGTGCGGTTCGGCTGCGAGAGCGAGGTGGCGCGCATGAACCTGACCCGGGCACGAAGGCTGTCGAGCGTCTCCCGGATGGCAGTGTTGCCGGCACCTTCGAGCAGCACGTCGTAGAACTCGTCCTTGGCCGCCAGCATCGCTTGGATGTCCGGCTCGCGCCGCTTGGCCAGTCGCTCGAAGTCTTTGAAGGACTTGCGCAGTCGCTTGACCTGCTCGTCGGAGGCGTGGCGAACGAAGCGCCGGCCCGCCAGCGCCTCGAGCGCCGCCCGGACCTCGTAGAGGTCGGCGGCCTCCTGGGCGGAGGGGACGACGACGATGGCGCCCTTCTGAGGGATCGTCGTGACCAGGCCCTCGGCGGCCAGCTGACGGAGCACCTCGCGGATCGTCGTGCGCGAGACGCCGGTCTGCTCGATCAGCTCACGCTCGATCAGGCGCTGGCCCGGCTTGAGGCGAAAGTCGAGAATCGCCTGGCGCAGCACATCGAGGACCTGCTCGCGCAGGGGCGCCGCGACGCGGCCCACCCGCATGGAGAGCTCGCCGTCATCCGTGTCCGTGGAGCCAATTCGCACCTCACTCAGTCTAGCGAGGGTGCCCGTCATTCAAGCGGGCAGTGTGCTTGTCAGACAGGCTCACGATCGAACCCCGGCCATGTGACGGAGGCTCGGCGTCCGCCGCGTCGCTGTGGCGTCCGGGACGCGGGTCATTGGACTCCGGTATCGAATGCACCTCTGGTTTGGCCGCGACGGCGGCCCCGCGACGCGGATTGTATGACGATCACGCAGTCAGATGCTACCGTAATGTGCCCGGCAGCCCCGAGAAGGAGAGATCGATGTCTGACAGCGTCACGTCGCTCCGCACCCACGTCGAGCTCCCGGTGTCTCCGCCGGAGCCCGAGCTCACGCCCCAGGAGATGATCCGCCGCGCCATCGCGCTGCGACCGCTGCTCAAGGCGCAATCCGCCGACACCGAGCAGCGGACCTATCCGACCGACGAGATCCATCAGGCCTGCGCCGACGCCGGCATCTACCGCTGCTACGTGCCCCGGCGCTACGGTGGCTATCAGTTCGGCGCGCCGACGTTCATGCGCGTGGTCCAGGAGCTCTCCCGCGGTGACGTCAACGCCGGCTGGTGCATCGCGCTGGCCGCCGCGCATGCGCTTCAGGTCGCCTCGTGGTGGCCCGCGCCGGCCCAGGACGAGATCTTCGGCGACGGCGACTTCCGCGCGGCGTCGGTGGCGGCTCCGATCGGGCCCGCGAAGCGGGACGGAGGCCACTGGGATCTCACCGGCAGGGTCGCCTACTGCTCGGGTATCCCGCTGTCGACCCACTACATGGGCCAGGCCCTGATCGCCGGCGATGACGGCGCACCCACCGAGCGGATGTTGCTGTTCGTCGCGCCGAAGAGCGAGTTCGAGATCCTCGACGACTGGGGGCGGCTGACGGGGCTGAAGGGCACCGGGTCCAACACGATCACCTTCGATCACGGCCGGATCCCGGCGCACTGGACGGTCGAGGATGCGTTCATGGTCGACTTCGACGTCGAGCGGCTCGGAACGCCCGGCGTGAAGCTGCACGACGATCCGATGTACGGCGGGCGGGCGTTGGGCTGCTTCACGATGACGCTGACCGCGGTCGCGGTCGGCGGCGCGTATGCCGCGCTCGACGAGTACGAGGAGATGCTGAACACGAAGATGACGCCGCTGCCGCCGATGCGTCCGCGCCGGGAGGATGAGACCTTCCACCGCTGGTACGGCTCGGCGCTGGCCAAGATCGCCACCGCCGAGGCGGCGCTGTACAACGCCGCCGATCAGCACATGGAGGCGTGCCGGCGGGCGGCCGAGGACGGCATCACCTACACCTACGGCGAGGACATGCGAATCGGGTGCATCGCCCGCGAGGCGGCGATCCAGGCCTGGGAGGTCTTCCAGAGCGAGATCTTCCGCACCGCGGGCTCGAGCGCTGCGACCGACGGAAGCCGCTTCGAGCGCATCTATCGCGACCTGTCGATGCTCAACAGCCACCGCAACACGGTGCTGCGGGATTGGGCGTTCGGCGAGCTGGCCCGCGAGACGCTGGGGCTGCCGCGCCTCGGGCCGGGGAACGTCCAGAAGCCCGCCTACGGAGCATGAAGGCCGCGCTGCTGGTCGCGATCGACCGGCCAGCCGCTTCAGATCGAAGAAGTCTTGCCGAAGCGTGCAGCGTGGCGGAGGCCGGTGGCGCTGATCGGCGCGGTGGAGGGGATCCTGGCGCCAGATGGGTACGGCCGCCGACCCGCGGCCCGGCTCATACGCTGAGCTCAGGCGCCGGGCGTGCTTGCGGGCGGTTGCTTGCGGGCGGCAAACATGCGTACGGTGCTGGCGAGGCCGAGCGCGACCAGCACAATCGAGATGGCCCGGAGCCTCTTCTCGCCCGCGGGCGTGAGCTGCTTGGGCGGTGGATAGCCGATCCGCGCGATCGTCGCCGACGTCCACCCCAGCCACCACCCGCTACACACGAGCCGAAGCGTGTTCCAAGTCTGAGAATCCAACCGACGGCGCCCGAGGAGGAGGATGACCCCCCACACGCCGGCGCAGCCGATGCTGTATCCCGTGTAGGTGTTGCGCTGTACGCTCATCGGTGACCGCGGCATCCTGAGAGGCCGATCCTCACAGCACTAACCGCGTCGTACACCGCTTTCTGCGCTCATTTTGACAGCGCGAGCGCCGGCTCGTCGACATCGACTCTCCCCCGCGGCCGCCACGGAGCTAGCTGAGGCCGGCTAAGACTAGACACCGAGTCCGAGTTTCGGACTCGACGTCATCCTCGACGGCCTTGAAGGCCTGCGTGAGGTGCCGGGTCGGGTGCCTGATCTAAGACCGGTAAGGCCGACGAGCGTAATGCCCGTTTTCCGAACTCGCAGTTCGATGCGTGCGCCGAGATCACGCTCGCGCGTCGGACCCCGGATGGGAGGCCGTTGCGGTATCAGCCGCGATGCGCTCGGCGGCTTCTGTCGCGTCGCTGCTTATCCGCCCCACCTCGAACACGACGGCGACCGCGCAGCACGCTCCGATCACGCCGCCGATCGCTCGCGCGCCGTTCAGCCCGAGCCCGCGCAGCGTTCCCCAAACCAGGAGGTAGCTCCAGCCGCCAAGCGCCGCTCCGTATACGAGCCCGAGCGCTTGGTCCTGGTCCACGGTAACGGTGCCGAACAGTCGGTGCCGGCGTGAGGATGGCCTGATCACCTGATCGGGGTCGTTTCGTCCTCGAGCGACGTCCAGGTCGAGCAGCCGCGCCACATCGCGGACGTGGTACAGCGCGGCGGCGAGTGTCTCTGTGTTACGCAGCTCGTACAGGAGGATTCCGACCGTCGCCACCAGCCCCAGCAGACCGACGGCGACCAGCCCCGCGGTCGACGGATGAGCACCAGCGACGCCGACCGCCGCCAAGGCGACCGTGGGAACTGTGCCGAGCAGCTTGAACCGCACATCGGTCAAAGCGCTGATCTGCCCGGTCGTCTGCTCGTAGTCGAAGCGCAGCCGCTCATCCGCGTCCATCCATCGAGTATCAACCGAACGTCGCGGCTGAGCAAGGCACAGATCATGCTGGAGCACGAAGCGCATCGACGGGCAGGCTCATGCCCGACCGGAGCAGGCCGAGCCGGGGTGAAGGGACTCCAGCCAGGCCAGCGGTCAGATCAACGGCATGTTCCCGCGTCTGGTGCTTGACAACCTGACTACGCGCCCGTGGACTACCTGATCGATCGCTTCGCGGCTGGTCCCGAGCACGGCGCGGAGAACGATCGATGTGCGCCAATGCGCGCTCGAGGGCATTCACGCGTGTTTCCGACCTTCCCAACGAGCGGTGTCCGGGACGTTTCCCTCACCGGACCTCGGCGCTTTCTGCGATCCTAAGGGTCCCGAGGCGAGGGGATAACGTGCGCGCCGACGGCGTGGAGAAGAGGAGGGGGTTTTGGAGAGCGCATACGACGCCGTGGTCGTAGGCTCCGGGTTTGGCGGCGGCGTGTCGGCGTGCCGGATGGCGGAGCAGGGATTGCGTGTCTGCGTGCTCGAGCGGGGCCGTCGCTTCGGGCCCGGTGACTTTCCGGACCGGCCCGCGCAGGCGCCGCTCGCTTTCTGGCACCCCCGGCTCAACCCCGGCGGGATGCTCGATCTGCGACTGATGAAGGATTTGGCCGTGATCACCGGCGTCGGCGTGGGGGGTGGCTCGCTGGTGTACGCCAACGTGCAGCTGCGGGCGCCTGCCTCGGTGTTCGACGAGGCCTCGTGGCCGGCTGCCATCACCCGGGCAGAGCTCGACCCGTACTACGACCGCACGGAGGAGGCGCTCGAGCCGCGGGAGACGCCGCCCACGCCGGCTCTCCCGAAGATCCACGCGTTCGATGACATGGGCCGCCGCGCGGGCCGCACGGCGACCCGGCTCCCTATCGCCGTCCACTTCGGCGAGAGCCGCCGCCATCCGTTCAGCGGCGTTTTCCAGCAGGGCTGCCAGAACCTCGGCCGCTGCGACCTTGGCTGTCCGGTGCTGGCCAAGAATACGGTCGACATCACCTACATGGCCCGCGCCGAAACGCACGGCGCGGAGGTGTATCCGCTGCACGAGGTACAGCGCATTGATCCGCCTGCCGATACCGGCGGACGCTGGCGGGTCGGTTTCCGCGATCTGCAGTACCGCACCACCGGCACCGTGGAGGCGCCACTGCTCGTCCTGGCCGCGGGCACGATCGGGAGCAGCCGTCTCCTGCTCAAAAACCGTGGGCGGTTGCCGCGCTTGTCCCGGGCGCTTGGAAGCCGCTTTTCTGGCAACGGCGACGCGCTGGCTCTCGCGCTGAATCCAGGTGCGCCGGGCGTCACAGGCGCGCGCACCGAGTACGGGCCGACGATGACGAGCCGGCTCGACTACGCCGATGAGTTTGGGTTCATGGTCGCCGACGGCGGCCTGCCCGCCAACTTCGGGTTTGTGCTCGAGATCGTCCGCGGTGTCAGCGCCCTCACCGGCTGGGGGCGGGTCGTCCTGTACGTCAAGAACGCGGCGACCAAGCTCGGCTTGACGGACACCCACGTCACTCACCGCAACGTCAAGCTGAGGCAGGAGCCGATCGGCGACTCACTCGTGTTCCTGATGATCGGCCGGGATGCGGCCGACGGTCAGATCCGGCTCACGCCGCTGTTTCGCTGCTTCGATATCCGGTGGCGCAAGGCGGGCAGCGCCAAGCTGTTCGGCGACATGGAGCGGGTTGCGGGGGAGCTGGCCCGCGCGGCCGATGCCACGTCGTTCTTCGCCCTGGACGCCGGACCGCTTGGCAAGTTCATCACCGTCCATCCGCTCGGGGGGTGCCCGATGTCCGACGACCCGGCCGCGGGGGTGACCGACGACCACGGGCGGGTGCACGGTTACGCGGGACTCCATGTGCTCGACGGATCGATCGTTCCGACCGCTCTCGGGGTGAACCCGGCCAAAACCATCGCCGCGCTCGCAGAGCGAGGTGTCGAGCGCCTACTGGCCGAACGGGGGCCGTAGATGGACGCGCGGTCTGCGTTCAGGGTTCGGCACACCTGGAAGAACCATCTCGGCAACCAGCAGATCGATCCGCTGCGCATCTACACGCCCTCGACAATCGAGGACATCAGCGAGATCGTGCGCGAGGCGGAGGCGGCGGGTGTCACGGTGCGGGCGGTGGGGTCGGGACACTCGTGGTCCGACGTCGCGCTCACGCGGGGGTACTTGGTGAGGACGGATGCCCTGGCCAGGCCGAACTCCGCGGGGCCGGACTTCCTGCGTGGCGACTCGCGGGAGCGGGCCCTGGTGCAGACCGAGGCCGGCATCCGCATCAAGGAGCTGAACGCCTACCTGGACGGGCGTGGTCTCGGACTCGTGAACATGGGTGGCTATGACCATCAGACCGTGGCCGGCGTGATCTCAACCTCGACCCACGGCTCCGGGCTGGAGTTTGGTCCGCTCAACGACTTCGTGCGCTCCTTGGACATCGTCGCCGCCGGCGGCGCCGTCTATCGGGTCGAGCCCGCGGACGGTCCCACGGATCACGAGGCCTACGAGCGCGAGTACGGTGACCAGCGAACCCTGATCCAGGACGACCACTGGTTCGACGCGGTAGTGGTCGGGATGGGGTGCATGGGCGTGATCACCAGCGTCACGCTCGAGGTTCGCCCGAAGTACTACCTGCGTGAGGTGCGCGCTTGGCACACGTGGGATGAAGTGCGAGCCGACCTGATCGAGGGCGAGGTGCTTCGGAACAACCGTCACTACGAGGTGCTGTTCAGTCCGTATCACGTCCGGCACGCCTATCCGTGCTTGGTGACTACGCGCAACGTGACCACCAACCCCTCGCACAAGCCGCTCGACAAGCGTACGCGCAACTGGGCGGTCGAGCTCGCCTCGGCTTTCCCGTTGACGCCCGACATCCTCAACCTGGTAGTCGATGTGCGGCCGAATTGGTCTCCGTGGATGCTCGAGAGTGCGATTCGCGCGCTGATCAAGAAGGAGTACGACGACGTCTCTTACAAGGTGCTGAACATCGGAGCGGCCAACGTGCTGCCCGCCTACTCATCCGAGATCGGCGTCCCGATGGACGGTCGGCACATCGAAGCGGCCGACGCGATCATCGGCGTCGCGGCCGAGGAGCGCAAGCTCGGCGACGTGTACCAGAGCTCTCCGATCTCGTTCCGGTTCGTCAAGGCATCGAATGCGTACATGTCGATGATGAACGGGCGGGACACCATGATGATCGAGTTGATCCAGCTCAGCCGCTGCGACGGCGGCTACGAGCTGAATGCGGCCTACGAGCAGACGTTGAACAAGCTGGGCGGGCGGCCCCACTGGGGGCAGGTGAACACGCTGACCGCCGGCGACGGGCTGCTCGAGACGATGTACCCCAGATACCGGGACTGGCTCGACGTTCACCGGCGGCTGAACTCAAGCGGCGTGTTCGCCAGCCCGTTCACCGACCGAGTCGGAATCTCCACCCCGCGCTTCACGCCGTGACGATACCGGCACCCGAAGCCGGCGGCCTCGGTGACGATTGAGGTGGCGTGCGCGGACCGGCTCAAGCTGCCGGAGGTCCCATCCGATGCTTAGCGGGCGCCTTCTCGGCCAGCGGCGCGAGCCACCCGCGTCGGCGGAGAGGTAGCGGTCCGGGTGTCATCCTCGCTGTGCGTCTTGCGATCGGCTGCGGCCCCGGCCAGGTGACGGGTTCCCGTCGCGCAGGTACCCGAGCTCGAGCGCCAACCGTCGGTGAGCGCGGTGCGAGCGCGACTTGACCGTTCCGACAGGCACCTTCAGATGCGCCGCGATCTCCTCGTGGGCGAGTCCGTCGAAGTGCTGCAAACGGACAACCTCTTGCTGCTCGGCCGGCAGCGCCGAGACCGCGCGGCGAACCGCACACACATCCAGCACGCCATCCGTAGCCGCCTCGCCCACGAGCGCCGGGTCATCGGCCGCGACCGACTCCAACGGCCTGGCAGTACGGATCGCCTCGCGGCGGTACAGGTCGATCGCCACGCGCCGTGCGATCGTCGCCAGCCACGGACCGAGCTCGCGACTTGCATCGAATCTGCCGGCAGCCCGCCACGCCCGCAGGAACGTCTGCTGGGTCGCCTCCTCGCACAGGCTTCGGTCCCCGAGCACCCTGAATGCGACCCGGTACACCAACGAGCCGTAGGCGCGGTAGACGAGCCGAACCGCCTCGGGATCTCCGTCCCGGAAGCGCGCGCGGACGCGACCGTCGGGCTCACGTCCCGCGCGGCCCGGCCGTGTGCGGGTGACGCTCCCATGTGTGCCCGCGGCGACGGTGCGCCGGTACGCTCCCCGCATCGCGACCGACCGATGTTGTTGGTCGGCGTAGTGCGAGCGGCGGGGTTCGTGTACCTCCTCCCGGCGCTCACGCGGGTGCTCACCGAGCTCGGCGACCGCCACCGGACCCATCCCCAGTTGCCGCGCCGCCCGGTGCCCAATGTCGCTGGAGACGTCCGCGCCGGGTTCAAGCAGGCTGAAATCGTCGACTGAGCTCACGACACCCCCTTCCCTCCGCGATTCACCGCGACGGCGCCGGCGCCGGGATCAGCCCGAGCTGCTCGAGCATCGATAGCCGGTCGAACGCGAGGTTGAACGAGACGTGCAGGCCGTCGCGGTAGCGCAGCACGTGGATGTACGGCACGCTGACGGCGCGGGCGGTTGGTGGGACGTCACCGTCCGGGGTGTGCAGGACGCCGTCGTGGGTCCCTGAGAACGTGCCTTCCTCCACCGCGATGTCGTCGACGAAGTGGACATGGTGGACCTCGATGTGCGCGTCGGGGAAGGCTTGCAGCCAGCCGCCGTAAAACTCGACAACAGCCGGCTTTCCGTCGCAACGCACCCCCGGCGCCACGACGACGACGTCTTCCGCGACCACCTCGGCGAACCCGTCCATGTCGTGGGCGTTGAACGTGTCGGTGCCGCGCTCGAACGACTCGCGCGTGGTCATGGTCATCTGAAGCTCCCTTCGATCGCTGAAGTACGCGCCGAAGGGTCGCCGTCACGCCCGGTTGTTCGCTAGGGGGTCGGGACCCTGGTCTTTTCTGGCTCCAGCACCCTTGGCAGCTCTTCGCGACCCGGGATTTCGAGCTTCGTGTAGGCGCGGGAGAGGTGTCCCTCGACCGTCTTCAGCGTCACGTACAGCTGGTGGGCGATTTCCCGGTTGGTGGCGCCCTCGGCCGCGAGGCGGACGACCCGCAGCTCGCTCGGTGTGAGGGCCTCCACCCCGGTGCGCCAGGCGCGTCGTGGGCGCGCGCCCGTGGCCTTGAGCTCTTCGCGTGCCCGGCCGGCCAAGCGGCGAGCGCCGCAACGCGCCGCAAGCTCGAGCGCCTCCCCGAGCGGTTCACTGGCAGCTTTACGCTCGCCGGCGCGGCGCAGCGCCGCCCCAAGCTCGGTCAGCGAATGGGCAAGCTCAAGCCGCGCCGAGGACTCCCTGAGGCTGGCCACCGATTCGTGCAGCAGCTCGAGCCCGCGCTCGCCGCCTTCGGCGAGCCCGGCGACGCGCGCGGCGATCCCCAGCGCACGCGGAGCGGCGAACACGCGCACGTCGGCCAGCTCCGCCCGCGCCACCTCGATGGCGGACTTGCGCTCACCCAGCCGCAGCAGCGCTTGAGCTGCGCCGGCCCGCGCGTGCAGGTACCCCACGTCACGCATCTCGGTGCCCCACACGTCTGGGCTGAACATCGTCGCGCACAGCTTGAAGTCCGCCAGCGCGTCCGCCGGCCGCCCCTGGGCTAGCCGCAGGCGCCCGCGAGCAGCCGGGATCAGCACAGTGCCGACGCCGGCCGGCCAACCCTCCTGGGGCAGCTGTCCGATCAGCGCCTGCGCCGCATCGAGCTCGCCGGCCTCGACCGCGACGTCGGCGAGCACCGTAGCCGCGAAAGCGAGCCCGGGCGCGAAGTCACCCTCCTGCAACACCCGCAGGGCGACCCGCGCTGCCGCGTCGGCCTCGGGAAGCGCCCCAAGCCGCAACTGCACCAGGCCAAGGGTGCTGTACACCGCGACGAAACCACGGGCGCTTCCGGAGCGGTGCACCTCGCCGACCATCGGCCCCAACGCCCCCTCAACCGAGTCAAAGCGCTCGGCCGTCACCAGAGCCCAGAGCAGCGCGGCCCGGGTGTCCTAGTTCTCGGCACGCGGCGCCGCCCGCGAGAGCGCCTCCTCGAGCGGCCTCGCTGCCTCGTCCGCGGACCGACCTGCGAGCACCATCGACATCCCCCGTGCGACCGCCTCGGCCTCCACCGCGCCGCCCGACAGAGACCGGGCAGACAGCCGCGCCAGCACCGGCGCCACCCGTGAGGCGCGTCGCGCGTCGTGAAGACCGCAGACCACGAGCTCACCCTCGAGGCGAGCCGCCAGCTCATCGTCAGGCTTGCCGAGCTGCTCCAGCGCTCGCTCGAGCACATCCACCGCCTCCACCCAGCGGAATAGACCCGCGTAGGCCTCCGCGACCTCGAGCGCGATCTCCGCCCGCTCGCGCGGATTCGCCACCAGCCCCAGCGCCTCCTCGAGATGCACGCACGCTGCCTCACGCCCGGCGCCCGCCTCCGCCCGAGCGGCCTCCCGCAACACCGCCACCCGCTGCCCATGTGCGGGAGGCTCTGACAGCGCACGGCCCAACAAGGCGGCCGCGGCCGCCGGCGCGCCACCGCGCATCGCCGCCCGCGCCGCCTCGCGCAACCGCTCCACCACCCATCCGTCGCCCACCGGCATAACGGCGATCAGATGCGCCGCCGCCCGACCCGGCGGCGCCCCATCGGCATGCAGCAGCCCGGCCGCACCGCGGTGCAGCGCGTCTCGCGCATCGCTGGCCAACGACGCCTCGACCGCTTCGCGAACAGTCGGATGAATGAACCGCGGGGGATCATCGGCGGCCAACACCTCCAGGCGCACCAACGCCGCCCCCAGCGCGATCGCCTCGGACGCCTCCACACCGGCGAGCGCCGCGGCATGACGCAGCTCACAGCCGTCTCCAAGAACCGCGACCGCCTGCGCGAACGCCAATGCGCCCGGATGCAGGCTCCGTACCCCGGCCAGCACCCGCCGCGACACTCTCTCACCCCCGGCGGCCACCAGCTCAGCCGGATCGAGCTCAGACAGCGGCCGCTCCCCGGAGCGAGCCGTGCGCAAAAGCTCGATCAGGTAGAGAGGATTGCCGCCGCTCGCCGTCCACACCGCCGCGCACAGCTCACCGCTCGCACCCGCGCCCAGCACACGACGCACGATCACGCCGACCGCGCCCTCACTCAACAGCCCCGGACGCACAACCGTCTGCGCCTCATCGAGCAACACCTGCAGTGAGCCTCCCATCGAGGCGAGCGCCGGCTGGACCGGGCGAAGCGCGACCAGCAGCGCCACCGCCGCCCCCTCAAGCCGCGGCGCGAGGTGAGCCAACCACCGCAGCGACGGCTCATCCGCCCAATGCGCGTCATCGACGATGATCAACAGCCGCCGGCAGTCCGCGAGGTTGACGGTCAGCCAGTAGAGCCCATGCATCACCGCAAACGACGTATCGAACGCCGAAGACTCCTGCAGCTCGCCCAGCAACAACGACCGCACAGCGCCAGCCGACCCCGCCAGCAACGCGGCCTGCTCGCTCTCATCGGCCGTGGCGAGCCGCCGCTCGAAGAGCTGGCGCACCACCCCAAACGCGAACCCCGCCTCGAGCTCAGACCCACGCGCGCGCACAACCTCGCGCCCGCGCCCGGATGCGCACTCGCATGCCGCCTCTAGCAGCGCGGTCTTACCGATGCCCGCCCTGCCCTCGACCACGACCACACCGCCCCGCTCCAGCAGCCCATCCACCGCCATCAGCTCGCGCTCACGTTCGAGCAGCTTCTCCACGGACACACTGTAAGCCGCGAAACCTCGAGCCGTGGTGAGGACGTCACACGCTCCCTGTGAGCGCTGCTCTGAGGGTCATCGAGCCGAAAAGACCAGGGTGGCGACCCCCTAGCGAACCCCTCCTGCGTGGGGGACGCTCGTCTGCGTTAGCGATCGATGGAGGTTTACGTGCGATGACCAGCTCCGAGGCTTACGACGTTGTCGTGGTGGGTGGACGGTGCGCCGGCTCGCCGCTCGGCACCCTTCTAGCTCGCGAGGGCCTCAGGGTGGCCGTTGTCGAGTGCGCGAGCTTTCCGCGCGACACGCTCTCAACGCACATCTTCCAGGCTCCAGCGATTGCGTTCCTCGACCGTCTCGGGGTGACCGAGCAAGTACGCGCAACCGGCGCCCGCTACCTAAATCGTCTGCAAGCTCGGCTAGAGGACGTCGAATTCAGCGTCGCCTGGCCACAGGAGCGCGGCGATCTTGGCGGAGTCACCTCGGTCCGCCGTTTCGTGCTCGACCCAATCCTTGCCAGTGCGGCGGCGCAGGCAGGCGCCGACGTGCGGATGGCGACAACCGTCACCGGATTGGTCGAGGACAGTGGTAGAGCGGTGGGGGTGCGCGCACTGCACGCCGGCCGAGAGAGCGTGCTAAAGGCTCGTCTCGTGGTCGGCGCCGACGGACGCAACTCGACGATCGCGCGCTTGGTGAAAGCGCGCAAGTACAACCTCACCCCGAACGAGCGCTTCGGCTACTGGGCGTTCTTCGAGGACGCGCGGCCAGGTCCGGACCCTGCGATCCTCGTGCAACGGTGGGAGAACCGATTCGTGATCGGGTGTCCCGCTGACGATGGCCTCTACCAGGTGATCGTGATCCCCGACCTTCGCGAGCTACCGCGCTTTCGGGAGGATCTCGGCGGCAGCTTCATGGAGTACGCCCTCAGTAGCGATCCGGTGGCAGAGGTCCTCTCTGACGCGCGCCGGACTGGGAAGTTCTTCGGGATGCTTCGCTGGGAGGGCTTCTTTCGCGAGCCGTCTGGTCCCGGCTGGGTCCTGGTCGGTGACGCCGGCCACTTCAAGGACCCGGCCCCGGGCCAGGGGATCGCAGACGCCTTCCGGCAGGTCGACACGCTCGCAACCACAGTCGTCGGCGAGCTCGCCTGCTCAGACGAGACGCTCGACCGGGCAGTCTCAGCGTGGGGACGCTGGCGGGACAAGGATGCCGCCGAGCACTATTGGTTCGCCGCCGACCTCGGCCGGGCCGGACCGATCCCCACCCCGATGCCCGAGCTCGCAAAGCGCCTCCTCGCCACGGGCCGAATTGATCAGTACGCCGAGCTGTTCAACCACCGCACCAAGCCTTCCAAAGTCATCAGCCCGCCGCGCGTGCTGGGAGCAACGGGAAGACTCCTCGCTCGGCGCGGATGCGAGCGGCGCGCTCTCCTGCGCGAGGTAGGCGGGCTGGTTGCGCAGGACGCCAGGCGCAAGCGCCTCAAGCGGCGACCGGTCTACATCGATGCCGACGTCTCGCTCGAGGCGGGGCGACCGCGGTCGACGACACCAGCATCGCCGCGTGACGATGCAGAGTGCCGCCGCGATCGGTCTCCAGTTTTCAACAGCTCCTTCACCCCCGTGGCGAAAATTGTCGGTATAGCCGGCCTTTTTCACCACGACCCGGGTCCCGCACCCAACGGGGGTACTGGCAAGTCTCGCACCACCTCGCCTTCGGGTTAGAAAGCGACACTCTGAGGTCGGGTCGTTCGGACCGGGGGACTGTGTCCCGAACGATCTCAGCCATCTGCCTCCGCGCCCCCCTGACTCTTCTTCGGTCGCCTCCGGGCGGCGATCCATCGGGTTTAGCTTCCAGACGTCGCGCACTTCAAGCAGGAGTTCGAGCTGGCGGCCACGGCGCAGGACGCTCAACTCGGTCGGGGACGCAGGTCTCTCGGACGGCTGCGGGAGGGCTCTAGTAGCGCGATGGCGCAACGCGCTTCGCCACTGCCGGCAGAGATGAGCTTCAGTTCCCTCCCGCCAACGCATCGCGAAATCCGGCGACGTCCGTGAGCAGGGCATCGCCGAGGAACCGCAGGGTATCGATCGCTCGCGCGCCGGCTTCGGCGTTCCCAGCCGCGCACGCGTCGGTTATGACCACGGGGATGAAGCCCAGGTCACCAGCGTGCCGCACGGTCGGTTCGATGCCGATTTCGATCGCCACGCCG
>JAFAXX010000162.1 GCA_019240655.1 Solirubrobacterales bacterium | reverse complement strand
GAGTTGCTGGCCGACAAGAACGACAACCCGCGCGCGCGGCGGCTGGCCGAGGCGCTCGACCGCGCGACCGGCCGGGTGCTCGAGCACAACCGCTCCCCCAGCCGCAAGGCTGGAGAGATCGACAACCGCGGCAGTCACTTCTACCTCGCCCTGTACTGGGCGCAGGAGCTTGCCGGGCTCGAGGACGATCGCGAGCTGGCCGAGCGCTTCAGCGGCCTGGCCGAGCGACTCGGCGCATGCGAGGAGCAGATCGTGCAGGAGCTGACCGACGTGCAGGGCTCGTCGGTCGAGATCGGGGGCTACTACCGGCCGAATCCCGAGCAGACGGCGGCGGTGATGCGGCCGAGCCAGACGCTCAACGAGGCGCTCGCCGAGCTCGAGCCACGACGAGCGGTGCGGTGAGCTTCGACCTCGCGGGCTACCTCGAGCGAATCGGCGCGTCCGCGGGCTCCGACCTCCGCGCGCTGCATCGAGCGCACGTGGCGGCGATCCCGTTCGAGAATCTCGATCCGCACCAGGGCATTCCTGTCTCGCTCGAGCCCGAGGATCTCGAGCGCAAGCTGGTGGCAGATCGCCGCGGCGGCTACTGCTTCGAGCAGAACCTCCTCTTCAAGGCGGCGCTCGAGGCCGCCGGGTGGCGGGTCGAGCCGATGCTCGCGCGGGTCCGGTACGGGGCGCCGCCCGGAGCGGTCCGCCCGCGCACTCACCTGCTCCTGCGCGTGAGCGCGGACGGCGTCAGCTGGCACGCCGACGTCGGCTTTGGCAACGGCACGCCGGTCGAGCCGCTGCAGTTCGGTCCGGCCGGGGTTCACGAGATGGATGGCTGGTCGTTCCGCGTCGTCGAGGAGGGCGACGAGCTGGTGCTGCAGACCCTGGAGGAGCCGGGGTGGCAGGCCGTGTATGCGTTCGCCCCCCGCCCGGTTCCGCTCGTCGACGTCGAGACGAGCAACTGGTTCACCTCGACATATCCCCGCTCGCCGTTCGTGACCGGGCTGATCGCCAGCGTGCAGCGCCGGGACGGAACGCGGATCGCGCTGAGCGATTGGAGCGGGGAGCTCACGCTGACCGAGCGGACACCGCAGAGCAGCGTGGTCACGCCGGTGACCCGGGACGCGGCCCCTGAGTTGCTCGAGCAACACTTCGGGCTCACAGGGTTCCGAGTCGACGCCGACGGGCGGCTACGGTCGATCCGCGCCGACGCGCACACCTGAGTCCGCCGTCACGGGCTCGGCTCCGCTTATCCTTCGCCACGATGGAGACCTGGGACGCGATCACCTCCCGGCGCAATGTGCGCCAGTACGAGAACCGGCCCCTCGAGGCGGACGCCCTGGAGCGGATCCTCGAGGCCGGGCGTCGCGCTCCCTCCTCGCGCAACTGGCAGCCCTGGGACTTCGTCGTGGTCACCGAGCGCCAAGACCTCGAGGAGCTCTCCGAGGTGTGGCGCGGCGCCGGTCACATCGCTCGGTCGGCGGCGACGGTCGTATTGGTCACCCGGGATAGCGACGATGCCGGTGAGCGCGAACGCGCGCAGTACGACCTCGGCCAGGCGACGATGGCGATGATGATCGCCGCGGCCGACCTCGGGGTCGGCTCTGGCCACGCCGCCGTGGCCGATCAGGACCGTGCGCGGCGGCTGCTCGGCTTCCCCGAGGATCACTACGCGGCCTACCTGCTCGCGTTCGGGTACCCCGCCGACCGTCCGCTCAGGCCGATCCGCCAGCCGGACCGCAAGCCTCTTGACGCGGTCGTGCATCGCGGGCGCTGGTAGTCGGGCGCCCGGCGCTCCGGGCTCCGGCGCTCATAATCGGGCGCCGGGCGCAGATGGCGCCGCTCGCGAGGGCGCTCGCCTCGCGCTGCACCGGGCGGGTTATGCCGAGCCAGCGCGCGTGCGCGTCCTCGCCGGCTTGCCGGCGGCTTTCCTGCGGCCAGCGTTGCGCTTACCGGTGTTGGCGGCCTTCTGGGCCGTCGTCGCGCCGCTGTCCTGCGCACCGGAGAAGCGCTCCTCGCTCATCGCCGGTTCTCGTTTTCGCCTTCGATACTCCCCGTTGGGCCGGTCCCCGGGAAGCTACCCGCTCAGCGCGCGGCGATAATGCGGCCGCCGCGCGGGGGAAGTCGCTGACCTCAACCAATCACGTGCTCATGCGGAAGGAGGTCGATGTGGTGCATCGGATCGCAGCAGGCGCGGAGTCGTTCGTGGTTGCGGCCACGTCCGGGCATTGCGATCGCGCACGCCGGCTGTTGGAGGCGCGACCGGAGATCACGCGTGATCGGTGGGCGCGGCTTGTGCTTGGCCGTGGGTGGGACGGTGACCCGAACGAGGTCGGCGGTCCGCGGCAGTGGGCGCCCCTGCACTACGTCTGCCACTCGTGCTTTGCCAGCGTCGAGTTGGCGCGGGAACTGCTCGAATGCGGAGCCGACCCGAACGCGTACTTCTCGAACGAATACGGGCCTATGTCGGTGCTGTTCGGCGCGGCCGGCAGGCTGCACGATCCCGAGCTGACGGCGTTGCTGCTGGAGCACGGCGCCGACCCGAACGGCGAGCCGCAGTTCGGCGATGCGCTGTATCACTCGGTCGAGTCCGAGGATCCGGGCTGCCTGCGAGTGCTGCTCGAGCACGGCGCCGAGCCCAGGGGATCGCACGCGCTCGCTCACGCCTTGGACTACGAGCGCCCGGAGCATGTCCGTCTGCTTCTCGCGGCCGGCGCTGACCTGGACGGGCGTGTCATCGTCCATGCCGTCCGTCGCGGTCGCGGCATCGAGTGCATCCGGCTGCTGGCCGAGCAGGACGTGGACCTCGATTCACGCGGTGGGGAATGGTCGACGCCCGCGGAGCGCTACCGGACGGCGTACCAGAACGCCGTCGTACGGGGCCGAGACGACGTCGCCGAGCTGTTGGCCGAGCTCGGCGCCTCGACGGAGCTGAAGCCCGGGGATCGGGAGGTCGCGGCGGTTGCGCAGGGTGAGCGTCCCGGAACTTCGTTGCCCTCTGAGCTCGACAACGACCAGCAGGAGGCGCTCATCCTGGCCGCGCTTGCCGGTCACCTCGAGCTGGTCGCCGAGCTGCTAGGGCCCGGCTTCTTCGGCCACGTGGGCGGCGGTCCGCCGGGAACGCTGCTGCACCACGCATGCTGGGTGGGCAATCCCGAGATCGTCCGCCGGCTGCTCGAACTTGGAGCAGACCCGGTCGCGAAGTCGGGAGCGAAGTTCGACACGCCGCTGGCCTGGGCTGTCCTCGGCTCGCAGTACCACCGCCTCCCCGGTCGCGACTACGCGGCCGTCGCCGAGCAGCTGGTCGCTGTGGGTGCCAGGTTGGAGCCCCGTTTCCTCGAGGTCGCCGAGGGCCAGCTGGCCGAGTGGTTGGAGGATCAAACCGCGGCTTGACCTGGCCCCTGGGGCGGCGCAGATGAGTCCGCCTCTCGTCGCCGCGTGCCGGGCCCGCAAGGACATCGCCGGGCGTTAACCTCCGCTTCGATGACCGTATTCGACCGATCATCCGAGGTCTCTGGTAGGGGCGGTCGAGCTGCGCCGAAGCTGGCGCGCCCCGCGCTGGTGGCCATTGGGCTTGCGCTGATCGTCACGATCGTGTGGGGCGGCTACGGCCATCACTGGCCGTGGACCGGGATCAACGGACGCACCGCGAGGCTGTGGGAGTGGCTGAATCTGCTGCTCCTCCCCGTGGCGGTCGGCGTGCTGCCGATCTGGGTGAGCCGCCGCGGCGGTCTCGGCCGCCGGCATCTGGCGGTCGTTCTGGGGGCGCTGAGCATCCTCGTGCTGCTAGTGGTGCTCGGCTACACGGTCCCGTGGGCGTGGACGGGCTTCGTCGGCAACACGCTGTGGGATTGGCTCAACCTGCTCGCGCTGCCATTCGCGGTGGCCTTGCTGCCGGTTTATCACCAGATCTATCACGCCTGGAGGCCGCGGCATACGACCTGGGCGCTGATCGCCTTCGGAGTCTTCCTGATTCCCGTGCTCGGGGGCTACTTCGGGGACTGGAGGTGGACCGGCTTTCACGGCAACACTCTGTGGGACTGGCTCCACCTCCTCCTGCTGCCGCTGCTGCTGCCGGCAGTCATCGTGCCGACGGTCGTCGCGACGCAGCACGCCGGGCGAACGCCATCGGATGCCGAGCCGCGGGGGCCGCGACGGTCTTCCGGACACCCCGTCCGGCGTTCCGACTGAGCCCGCCGGACGGGTGAGTTGAGACGGCGCGCGAAGTGGGACGCCGTGACCTCGGGGCGGTCCCTCGTCGACGACGTTCGCGACCTCCCGCGCTGAGAGCCCGAGGGCGAACAGACCCTTCCGGGCCGCCGTGAGCGCCGGCGGGGCCGAGCGCCCGTGAGCGTCCGAGGCGACCACGGTGACCCGCCGCTCCTGGACGAGTTTCCGCGCGCGCTCGCGAGCTGGTTCCCTGTGGTCACCGAGCCGGGAGCGAGCGTCAGCGGGGCACCGTCCTGTATCCGCCCCGTCCGCTCGCCGGCCGCGTCGAATAGCGCGGCGCAGCGCTCAGGGTGCGCATAGCGCCGGCACGTCGTCCCAGGCCACCTCGCCGCCGACTGCGACGTCGCGTCCGTGCGGAATGGCGACGACGGTCGAGGTCCTGTCCTCGACGCCGGAGTAGAGCCGGGCCAGCTCGAGATCGTCGACGTGAAACGACACCCGCAGCCGCTCGAGCCCAGCATGCTGGCCGCCGGCGGGCGGGCACTGCCGGACCGAGGACGCCAGGCAGTGGCCCTCCGGCCGTCCGAGTGACTCGGGCGTAGAGTATCTGTCAGTTTCGTGAGACGACTGGGATCCATTCGCGGCGTGCGCGCACCCGGATCGGCTGTCGTATCGGCTCCCATCTCGGCGCGTGACCGCCTGGCAAACGTAGCGTCAGCGGCCCACGTGAGCACTCCGCCGGGCGGCAAACCGATCAACGGAGGAATCATCGATGACGAGCCATAACCCGCGGCCCGGGCGGCGCCGCAGCCTCCTTCTGATTGCGGCGATCGTCGTGATGGCCGGCGTGGTGGGGGGTGCGATCGGCGCAATCATCAACTCGCCTGCAGGTTCCTCTACGGCGGCAAAGGCAGCCGTAGGGTGCTCTGTCACCACCGTCGCGAACGAGGTGCTTCCATCGGTGGTGACCATCTCGGCCGCCGGCAACGGCGAGGGCGGATCCGGATCCGGCGAGCTGATCCGGTCCGACGGATACATCCTGACCAATAACCACGTGATCGGGCCGGCCGTCAACGGCGGCTCGGTGCGGGTGCTATTCGGAGATGGACGGTCCGCGCAGGCCGCCATCGTCGGACGCGATCCGCTCACTGACGTCGCGGTGCTCAAAGTGCAGCCGGAGAGCGACATGAAGACGATTCGACTCGGCTCGTCCGCGTCGCTTCAGGTCGGTCAGCCGGTCGTTGCGGTGGGAGCTCCGCTCGGCCTCTCGGGGACAGTCACGTCGGGGATCGTCAGCGCGCTCGACCGCACCGTCGAGGTTCCCGGGGAGGCGAACCGGTCAGCGCTTCTGGTCTCCGCGGTCCAGACTGACGCGGCCATCAATCCGGGGAACAGCGGCGGCGCGCTGGTCAACTGCTCCGGCGAGCTCGTCGGAGTGCCGACCGCCGGAGCCGGCGTCCCCAGCCCGTCGGGCGCGCCGACCGGCGGGAACATCGGCCTGGGATTCGCGATCCCCGTCGATCTCGCCAACTCGATCGCGAACGAAATCATCTCCACTGGGCGCGTCACCCACTCCTTCTTCGGGCTGGAGACCGTGCCGATACCGTCCGCCACGGTCCCTGAGGAGAGCACCGGCCGGGGGCTGTTCGTTGTCGACGTCGCGCCCGGCGGGCCCGCGGCTCACGCCGGGCTGCGAAGCGGCGACGTCATCACAACCATCGAAGGCCAGCCTGCCGCGAGCAATGCGCAGCTGCAAAAGCTGACCCTGACCAAGAGGCCGGGCGATGTCGCTTCTGTCGAATACCAACGTGACGGCCGCAGCGCACAGGCAAAGATCACACTCGGCGCACAACCCTGAACCGGGCGGGATAGTCGTACTGCGGACTGTTCAAGTAACCGCGCGGCGCGCTGATCGGGGTCAGCGCGGGCATCGTGAGCGGCGAAAAGCCGTCGGGCATGCTCGCCCACCCGAGCTTGAACGCGCGATCACCCCGCTGCGCTCGGTGGGGCGACTACGTCCGGTTGATCCTCGCCAACCAGGCCGGCACACCGTTCGTGTCGGAGCTTGTCTGTATCCAGTCCGGACTGACTGAGGCGATGCTCCAACCGGTGCGGCGGCCGAAAGCCGCCCTCAACTCCTCCTGACTGACGGGATGCGGGCCACGGGCATCAGGTCCGATGTCACTGAAACAAAGCACGTACAGGTTCGCGCCACGGCCGGTCACCGACGCCAGGCTCGCCGCGTAGTCTCGCCGCTCCTCGGTGTCAAACGTGTGGAACAACCCGCAATCGATCACGGTCTCGAACGCACGCCCCAGACGGTCCAGGCACAGGGCATCGGCAACCACGAAGTCGGCGTCGATGCCGCGCGCTGCGGCCTTCTCCCGCGCGATCGACAGTGCCGTCTCAGCCACATCGACTCCCAGCACGCGCAGTCCCAGTGAGGCGACGTACAGCGCGTTCTCGCCCGTCCCGCAGCCTGCATCGAGAACTCCGCCGGCGAAGGCGCCCTCGCCCGCCAGACGCACTATCGCTGACTGTGGTTGCGCGAGGTCCCAGGGCGCCGCGCCGCCGAGGTAGACGCATCCCACGGCTGCCCAGCCCGCCGCTCGTGACTGGTTGGTCGTCGCCCGCGGTACGGATCGTGGCCTCGCATTCCGGTCCGCTCGGACATCTCCGTCGCTTCTCTGCGACTCGCGCGGCCGTGACCGTCCAACCGCGGTCAGCGCCCGCGAACGTGACCCGCGGCCAGCCGCCCTAGCTCGAAGGCCGCAGTCCCGCTCGTCACCACCGGGTCCTGTGCCGCGAATTCGTGCAGCGCCTGCTCGTCCTCCGTTTCGACAACCGCGAGGCCGTACGAGTCATCGGCGGTGAGGACAGGTCCGAACACCACCATGTCGCCACGCTCGAGGTAGGGACGCCAATGGGCAGCGTGGCGGTTCATGATCTCGCGCTCGGAGTCGGTCATGGTGCCGGCGAAGTTCGGGCGCGGAGCGATGAGGCGCAGGACGAAAGTGGGCATGCGGCGGACTCTACGCCACGTCCAGGTCAATCGGCACGAATTGTGAGTCGGTGCCGCTGGGACTCACCGACCGTATCCACAAACCCGCGGATTTTCGCCGGACGAGCGCGGCGGCGCTTGCCGCGATCAACCCTACGCCGAGCCTAGGCCAGCGCGCCGTCCTAGCGACGCCGGCCGTTCGTGGTGCGCCTCGAGCTTCACCGGCGGGCGCTGAGCAAGCCCGCGTTCGAGACGAGAAACGGCACGCCAAAGTTCAACGCGCAGCGCACCCACGTGGCTGCCGTCGCATGCCCTCCTGCGATGACTGACCCCTGGTTGATGAGCGTCAGCACGATCCCCACCACGATCGCGATTCCGATCGTCCGGCGGAGATTGCGCGGCTGCGCACAGAACGCGAGTGCTTCCCTGACGGCCCCGCCCCGGCGCCCCGCGGGTGGCTCGTCAGGCGAGGGCGAGCCAGTCGAGGCGGGGCGGGCAGAGGAAGCGTTCGGCATCCCAAACAGCTTGACAGTCCATCGCGCGTGAGGCGGCGGAGCTCCGACGACGTCCGCGTCGTGCTGCTGTCATGCGTGGTTGCATCCGCCGGGCAGGCCGACACGAACTCGCGACGCAGAGTGCCGCTTTTCGCCGCCGCAGAACCATGGCCGGGCTACCGCCTCGGCCGGCGGGAGACTCAGAGGAGAACCCTCGGCAGAATCGAATTCGCCCCCCTAGCTGACTCACGCTTCATGGTTGCGGCAGTCTCGCGTCCGCTCGAGCTGACGGGTCGGGACCGCGCTTGTGGGCCGAGCAGCGGCTCGTCGACGACTCCAGCACCGGATGCGTAGTCGTCTTCGACGCCGTGGCGCCGAACGCCCGCGCCGGCCGCGGGACGCGTCCAGGCCGCCCCCGAGTCGCCGCCGTCCGCGACCATCGGCCTCGCGGCAGCGCGACGATTAGAGACATTCCACAGGTGCTCGTCGATTGCGAAGCGCTGGTGAGGACTTTGTTAAGGCGGTCCCATTGTCTCGTAGGGTCGGGTATCCTCGACCCGCCGAATCGCCGAGTTTCCCGAGAGGCCGGGCAGTTGGACCCGCGCGACGGTATTAGGCGCACCAACATTCAAGGGGGGGATCATGCCCGTTCCGCGCTATTTTCCACGTCGGCGCTCCGGCGTCGCATCGCGTGCCAGGACACTCGGTGTCCTCACGGCTGTCCTCGTGGTCACGTCGATGGCTGCGGTCGCAGCTGCGGCCGCGACCAGGACGCTGCTAACCGGTAAGGCGACCGTCAACGGGAAGAGCAAAGCCGTGGTAGTCGATTCGCACGGATTGACGCTGTACACACTGAGCAGTGAAAGCGCCAGGCACCTGAAGTGCGCGTCTACGAGATGCTTCACGGCCTGGCCGCCCTATAAGGTCTCAGCCGCCGCGAAGCTGACCACGACACCGAGCGTCAAGGGCCGAATCGGAAGACTGCACCGGGTCAGCGACAGGTTCTACCAGGTCACGCTCAACGGCCATCCGCTCTACACCTTCGTGGGCGACGCTCGCAAGAAGGGCTCGGGCAAAGGACAGGGAATCACCGCGTTCGGTGGCACCTGGCACACCGTCTCACCGTAGGAGTGCCTTCGCGTCTATCTCTATGACACCAGTGACGGCCGCGCCATGCCGTACGCGGCCGTCACTCGGTTCGTCACAAGGCTGCCTACCCGCACCGTCAGGCGGTCACGGTCGAGCTTGCTCGATGTCCTCTGGAAGCCGGGGCGATCCGGGCTCACCTTTGCTGCGGCGACGGCAACCAATGCTTCGTTCGGGTCAAAGCGCCTCGAGTCCCAGGCGGGCCCGGGGGTCACGAGGACGATTGCGGGCCAGATAAGTCAGGTTGGAGCTGAGGCGCCGCTGCGATCGTTCCCTAGGGCGAGCATGTCGGCCACGGCCGCGCTCATTGCGTAGCTGTCCTCGGACTCACTCGCCGCTTGAAGCGCGGCGAAGCGGCGGACCGCCGGACGACGCCGCCAGGGTCTGCGCGTCGACCTTTATTCCGAAGCCGTCGGCCAGGCGCGTCAGGTGATTGAAGATCCCGACGATATGGGCGAATTCGAGACAGCCCTCGTCGTCAAGTCCCACGGTTCGCAGCGAATCCCAGTCTGCGGGTCCGATCGTGGTCGGGTCGAAACTCAGCTTCTTGGCGACGGTGCCCAGTGCCCGCATCCGATCGGACAGATCAGCGTCACTCCAGTGACCGCGCTCGATCGCACGTGCCGTCTCGTCATCGCCGCCCTCTGCACGCAGAAACTCCGCGTGAGACGTCGTTCAGTAAAAGCAGTTCTGGACGGACGCCGTCACGGCCGCGACGAACTCGCGCTCCTGGCGGCTGAGGGCCCCCGGCTCGAACATGATTTGCGAGAACAGCCCAAGAAATGCAGGGCCAATTCGTGGGTGCGCCATCAAAAGGCGGCTCATGCCGGTCGGCGAGCCAAAGTTGTAAGGGTGGTCGGCCGGGCGGCTGGCCGCAATCAGTGCCGGATCAGGTAATTCGACATACGCGGCCTCGACTTGCTCACGATTGCCTTGCGCTTGTTCCCCCATCAGCTCCTCCTCAAGGTACGTTGATTGCCCACGTCTCGACCCTCCCGTCTCGGCCGCCATCATCTCAGATGCCCTGAACGGTCAGCAGCTGGGGCCGGACCGCGGCGAAGCGCGAGATTGGGCATCAGGTCAACGCCGCCACGGCGACGAGCGCAAGCTGGGATCCGGCGGTGAGCAGCGGCATGGCGGTGCTGAGAACCACGATTCACCCGGCGATCGTCACGCCTCCTCCGACTCCGCCGCCGCCTCGGGTTGTCGGGTGAGCCCCCGGAAGCCGGGCGCGCTTAGCTGGTAAGAGAAAAGCAGCGGCGAAGGCGAGCTTCCCGCTCGCCATCCAGACCGGCGCCTCCGAACGCGCCAGTGGTGGGCCGCGCAGACAATGAACAACCCGTACCACGCACGAGCGCGGACATCTGCACAGAGCCAGCGGCGAGCGCCGAAATCCGATCCCCATAGCCACGCGCAGCCAGCCGGTGCATCGGACGATCGCATTCGCGTTCCCGCGTGGCCTCGGCGGCGCGAGCCCGGAGCGCGGGCTGTTCGATCGCCACGGGGCGGCGTGACCGCGGCGAGCGAGCGGCACCAAGTCAGTACCTAAACCGCAACGAGGCCGAGGCCAAGACCACCAAAGGCGCGCTGCGCTCCCTCGAACGTCACCTCGCCAGGGCTTGCACCAGCTGCTCACCGAGCCGCCGGCCGACCGGCAGTCGAGACGAAAAGGTAGCCAGTTTCAGCGCCGTGGACTTGTGCTTTGGCGCGATGGCTCCCAGCAACGCTGCCAGCTGGTTACGTGCCGGTGACTGACGCGCGAGCGAAGAACTCGGCGATCCGGTGCCAGCCGTCGGTTTGCGCGCGAGCGTCGCCGTCCGGATGTCCTCCCAGGTCGAGCCCGACTCCCGGGTGCGGTTGCGCGATTGGATCGGGTTGCGTGAACCGCGCGTGGCCAGCGAGCGGATAGCTCACGTACTCGATGTCGTACGCACGGCCGTAACGAGACATTCGACTGACGAGCATCTCGCCCACGCGGGTCGAAGGCCAGAGGTGGTCATCACGGCCGGAGAGCAACAGGAGCGGTCCGGTGCTTCGCTCAATGGGGATCGCGGCTCGCGCCACAGCCGTATGGTCGTCGAGTTGTGGGGCGTAGCACGGGTCAAGTCGCAGCCCCTGTACGGTTGCGATCGGCTTGGCGCTCGAGGCCGGGACGAAGGGTACGGGCGCGCCGTGCAACGACCAGCTTGAGCGGGTTGACGGTATTGCGGCCGCTAGGTGGCCGGGAGTGAGTTCGAGCCCGTACCAGACCACCGAGCTGGGTGCGGCGGCGACCACCGGACCGATCAGACTCGGGAAGGTGGCCGCTGACAGCAGGGCCAGCTCGGCGCCTTTGGATCCTCCGAGCAGCCCGATCAGGTCGCCGGAGACGTGCTCGCGGTCGCGCAGCCAGCACGCGGCTCGCTCTACATACTCCAGCGGCACCTCGACGAGCGTCCGCGGTAGGGTCCGCGCGCCGAAGTATGCGAGCGCCAGCGCCGCCAGCCCGTGGGATTGCGAGGCGGCAAGCGAGCTGCTCGGGCACACCGCCGGCGGATCCGGGGAGCATGACCACCGCCGGCCAGGGCCCTCCGTGGGCGGGTGCAATCAGCGTGCCGACAACACCATTGGCCGTGACGGCCCGCGTCGTCACCGGGTGCGCATCAGCCTGCTGGCGCCCGGAGCGTCCCGGGCTGCTGCAGCGGGGGTGCGGCGACTCGCCGGCGGCGGTGATGTCCGTGCGCGATGAGCGCTACGCCGGGGAATTGCAGCCCGCTTGGCACCTCGAAGGGTTTCGTTGCAGCGCGGGCTTGGTCGTGGAGCGCTTCGGCGGCTTGGGGTGGTAGGGAGGCGAGGGTCCTGGCGAGTGGTCCGGCGAGTGCGGAGGCCCGCTGCCACCACTCATCAAAGGAGGGGGCGTGCAGTGGCACCTCCAGCTCCTCAACGTCCACGTCGGCGAGCCCGGCGTCGGACAGCAGCGCGAGGAGCTGGTCGGCGTCTTGGAGCG
>JAFAXX010000084.1 GCA_019240655.1 Solirubrobacterales bacterium | reverse complement strand
CTCCCGGCACCGGCCCGGCATGGTGACCCCTGCCGTCGTCCGCGCGTTCGAATCAATCGGCTGGGGCTGGGGCGGCAGCTGGACGGGATCAACCAAGGACTACATGCACTTCTCGGCCACCGGGCACTAGCACCAACCGCGAAGGGTCGGGCGGCGGACTCCCGATCCTCGGGCCGTGGCCGCTCGATCGCGCGGGGTCTACCGGCCGAGTGCCCGCGCGATCGCGGCGATGTGCTCGGGGGTGGTGCCGCAGCAGCCGCCGACGATCCGGGCCCCCTGCCTCGCGTAGTCGGCAACGTGGGCGGCGAGGGTTGCCGGGTCGGCCTCGTAGATCACGGTGTCGCCGACGACCCGTGGGATCCCGGCATTGGGCTTGATCCAGACGGGCACGCTGGTTGCCCGCAGGAACTCGTGGACGACGGTGTCGTTGTCCTGAAGCGAACGGCCGCAGTTGGCGCCGATCGCCGCCACACCCAACGGCTCGAAGGCGGCCACCACGTCGACGGGGCTGAGTCCCATCATCGTCCGCGTTCCCTGATCGAAGCTGAACGAGATGATCAGCGGGAGCTCGGTAGTGCTGCGGATCCCATCGACCGCCCACAACGCCTCCTCGAGCGCGAAGAAAGTCTCGAGCACCAGCACGTCAACACCGCCGTCCACCAGCGCCTGCGCCTGCTCAGCGTAGGCGGCCTGGCCCAGCTCGCGGGTGAGCGGCCCGTATGGCTCTACGAGCTGGCCGGTGGGCCCGATCGACCCGCCGACGAGCCCCTCCTCGCCGACGACTTCCCTGGCCAGCTCGGCGGCGCGGATGTTCAGTTCCCTGGCTCTGCCGGCAAGCGGCCCGTCGGCCAGCCGCGGAGCGGTCGCGCCGAAGCTGCACGTGAGCGTGAACTCCGATCCGGCCCGCGCGAACCGCGCATGCAGCTCCCGGACCCGGTCGGGGACCTCGAACACCCAGTCCTCGGGGGCCGCACCGGGCGGGAGACCCATCTGCTGGAAATTCGTTCCGGTGGCGCCGTCGGTGAGCAGCACATGCCCGTCGGCTAGGCGATCGAGGAACGAGGGCATCGTCCCAGGCTAGCCATCGCTGGATAGTGGTCCGATCATGACGACGAGGACCTTGTGAGTCGGATCCGCACGACCCTCATCGGAGCGCCCGCCCGGACCTGCCGTTCGCATCGTCCCGGCGGTGGGCGACCGGGGCCCGGATTGGTCGGCCCCATGGACGCCGCGCGAAGCGCGGCCCCCAAAACCCCAGCCGGATGCCGGTCGCTCAGAGCACGTTGAAGCAGCCGTAGATCGTGTACAGCGGGTTGATCACGCTGTGACCGGCGGCGTCGCGCATCGTCTGCTGACCGATGAACGCCGGCGGCGACTGAGCCTTGTAGCAGCCGTTTGACTGGACGCTCACGTCGTAGGTCACCGCGGTCGGCTGCGGCGGCAGCGAGCCCTGGGCCGGGATGATCACGTTCACCGTGCAGACCCAATCGCCGGGCCCGCGGGGCGCGCTTCCGCGCCGGCTGCACGTCGGGAGCACGATGTTGAGCCTGGCCCCCGGCGCCACCGGGCGGCCGAGTGCGAGCTGCTGGAGCACCGTGAGGTTGTTGAAGGCGGGGATCAGGCTGCCCTTCAGCCGGTCGGCGGTCACGCCGGCCGGTCCCCAGCCCCCGGCCAGCGCGAACAGTACGATGACCGCGGTGAGCGCGAGCGCCACCCGCCCCGCCGGTCGCCACCCGCGCCGCCGGGCGACCGGCGCGCCGGCGAAGTCCCGGCGACGGACGATCGCCCACGCCGCGGCCACGGCGGCCGCCGCCCACGCCACGCTGACCAGTACCCCGGCGATCAGCGGGCCGTAAAACGGGTGGGCGGTAAACAGCGCCGGCCAGGTGGTGAAGGCGAATCCGAGCAGCAGCAGGTGCGCCCACACCCCGGCTCCGACCAGCAGCAGCAGCTGCATGGCCAGCGCGGCCAGGCCGGGGCCGAACACGCCGACGATTCCGTTACGGGTGGCGACCGACAGAACCACCGCAAGGGCGGCCAAGGCGAGCGCCGGAGGCACTGTCAGCAGCCACGCGAGGAGCACCAGGAGGAGTGAGCGCCCGGAGGACATCATCGTGCCGCTCAGGCTGACCAGCGGCTGGTGGCCGACCAGCACGATGCCCGCGGCGAGGCTGGCGACCGCGGTCAGGGCGATCAGCGTCAGCGAAAACGTGCCTGCCGCGAGCAGCTTGCCGAGGAACAGATCACGGCGCGAGCAGGCGCGGGTGAGGACGAGCTTCCAGGTCCCGTAGCGGTCCTCGGAGGAGAAGAGGTCCCCGGCGACGATGCCGACCACCACCGGCACGCCCCACGAGCCCGCGAACGACAGCACGACGAGCGAGAGCGCGAATCCCGACGCGTGAACCCATACCCCGTAGAGCGTGTCGGTGGGGCTCCCGGTCTGGATTTTCAGGATGGCCGCGAACAGGAACGGGGCGAGGACGCAGATCAGCGCCAGCAGGCGGATGGCCGGCTGCGCGCTCAGCTTGCGGCGCTCGACCCGGTAGACCGCCCGCACGGCGCCGGCGCTCGGGGGCGGCCGCGCCCGGTCGGGCGCCCTGAGCTCCGCGGCTACGCTCACGTCAGGGCCACGATCCGGTCGACCAGCTCCGCCGGGTGGCTCGGGTCGATCGGCTCCTCCGCGGTCAGCGCGAAGAACATCGACTCGAGCGGGCTGGCCAGCAGCTCGAGCCGGCGGATCGCCACGCCGGCGTGTCCGAGCGCGAGCGATAGGCGTCGAGGCGGCCGCGCTCGGCGGTGAGCGTGAGTCCGCGGCCGCTCGCGTCGCCGCGGACGCCTGGAGTGCGGGCGGCGAGCGCGAGCGCGTGCGCGTCGTCGCTGGTCTCGAGTGCGAACGCCGACGCCGGCGCCTGCGCCCGGAGCGCGGCCACAGTCCCGTCCCACACCGCCCGGCCGCGGCGGACGATCGTGAAGGTGTCGCACACGTCCTGCACCTCGGAGATCTGGTGGCTGCTCAGCACCACCGCCACGCCGTCGGCCGCGAGCTCGCGGATGAGGCCGCCGACCTCCCGTACGCCGGCGGGATCAAGGCCCGCGGTTGGCTCGTCGAGCAACAGCAGGCGCGGATCGCCGAGCAGGGCTGCGGCGATGGCCAGGCGCTGGCGCATTCCCGACGAGTAGCCCGCCAGCCGGTCCACGGCGCGCGAGGCGAGGCCGACCCGCTCGAGCACGCGCTCGATCGGGGCGCCGGCGCCGCGGTCGAGCTCGGCCAGCAGCTCGAGGTTGGCGCGCCCGGACAGGTACGGGTAGAAGCTCGGCTCCTCGACGAAGCCGGCCACTCTCGCGAGCGCCGGCGCCTGCGCGGGGGGTCGGTCGAACAGCTCGACCGAGCCCGCATCGGGGCGCACGAGGCCAAGCAGGATGCGCAGCAGCGTGGTCTTCCCGGCGCCGTTCGGCCCGAGCAGGCCCCGGACCTCTCCCGGCGCCACCACGAGGTCCACCCGGTCGAGCGCGCACGTCGACTCGAAGCGTTTGACCACGCCGCTGGCTCGTACCGCCGCCACGCGGGCCTACGTTATCGAGGTGCGACGGCGGCCTCCCGCGGCGCCGGCGGCGGGGCCTCGGGCGGCGCCTCGAGCTGGCAATCGCGTCCAGCCGCCAGCCCGGCCACCAGCTGAAGCGCGACCAGCACGAGCAGGAGGACGAGCGCGGGCGTCCACGAGCCCGACAGCCCGTGGAGCTCGCCGACGGCCAGCGGCGCGAACGCGGCCAGCGCGTAGCCGACCGACTGAGACAGCGTGGACAGGGCCTCGGTGGAGGCGACGGTGCCGCCCCGGAGCACGATCAGCATCAGGGCGAGCGGAAATGCCGCGTTCTGGCCCAGGCCGAGGAGGACCGTCCACAGGTACGGCGCCGACATTGGAGCGAGCAGGATGCCGAGCAACCCGGCCACGATCAGCACGCAGCAGAGCGCCACGAGCCTGCGCTGATCCCGCGAGCGGGCGGCCACGCCGGGGACGGTCAGCGCGGTCAGCACGCCGACCACCATCGTGATGCTGAGGAGCAGGCCGGCATGGGCCTCGCTGGCGCCGTGGCTGCGGAAGATGCTCGGGAGCCAGGCCAGGGTGGTGTAGAAGCCGCCGGACTGGAAGGCGAAGAACAGCGTCACCTGCCACGCCAACGGCGAGCGCAGCAGCGCGCGGGCGGTGGGAGGCCGGTTCGCTCGGCCGTCGGAGGTGGGGGCGATGGGAGTCTGGTTCGTTCGGCCGTCGGAGGTGGGGGCGGTGGTTGCCCGGTTCGTTCGGCCGTCGGAGGTGGGGATGGTCGGAGGCCGGTTCGTTCGGTGTGGGGCGTCCGGAGACAGCAGCGCGGGCGCCCATGCGAGCGCGGCCAGCGCCGCCGGGGCCGCCCACACGGCCAGCCCGGGCCGCCAGCCGCCCCCGAGCGCGTCGGCCAGGGGGACGGTCACGCCGGCCGACAGAGCCGCGAAGCCGATCAGCGAGGTCGAGTAGATCGCCATCGCCGTGCCGGTGCGCTCCGGGAAGTCGCGCCGCACGACCACGGGGACGAGCACGTTGCCGATCGCGATTGCGGCGCCGGCGACCGCGGTGCCGAGGAACAGGAAGCCGACGCCCGGGACCAGCCGCAGAAGCATTCCGGCCACCAGCGCGGCCATCGCCGCGGCGATCGTCGTGTGCATGCCGACGCGCCGGGCCAGCAGAGGGGCCAGCGGCGCCAGCAGGCCGAAGCACAGCACGGGTAGCGTGGTCAGCGCGCCGGCCCAGCCGGACGACAGGCCGGTGGCGGACTCGATCCGGTCGAGCAGCGGACCGACACTGGCCGCGGCCGGACGGAGGTTGATCGCGACCAGCACGACACCGGCGGCGAGCAGCGCCGGCGCTGGCTTCCTCCAGTGGTGCACCGTATAACCGTAGCCGCCCTCGCCGCGACGGCCGTCGCGCGGCGGGGTTCGGGCCCGGTTGAGCGCGCCGTGAGTCCGCAGAGCCGGTTCGCGTGGAGGGGCTGCCGGAGCCGTCCGTGGATTGAGTCGCGTGTCGGGAGTGGTTCAGGCTCGGGCGAGCAGGGCTCGCCACGCCGCGAGCACCCGCTCCGCCATCCGCACGGCCGAGTAGCGCTCGGCGACCGCCCGACCGGCGACACGGGGGTCGGGTTGCGCCAGCACCGCGTCGAGTGCGGCCCGCCAGCGGACGCGGTGGAACGAGCCGCAGTAGGTGCCGGCGAGACCGGCCAGGGCGTCCGGCGCGATCCCCACCGGCGTGGCGATGACCGGCACCTCGCAGGCCAGGGCCTCGAGCACGGAGAGCCCGAAGCTCTCACGCTCGGAGGGGACGAGCACCGCGTCGGCGGCGTTCACCCACAGCGGGACCCGCCCCGGCTCGACCATCCCGAGGGTGAGAACAGTGGCCCCGCCGGCGATCTGCCGGGCGCGGTCGTAGCGCTTCTCGCGCCGGGCAGGGTCGGCCGGGAAGAGCGCATAGCGGTCCTTCTCGTCGAGGCCCAGCGCGCGTCGGGCCTCGGCGCGGGGAATCGGGTGAAAGCGGTCGAGGTTGACCCCGCAGGGAAGGATCTCGACCCGGGCCCGGGCGGCCCGTGCGGGCAGCAGCGCGGCCAGCGACTGAGACACCGGGGCGGCGAGGTCGACGAACCTGAGCGCGGCGAGGGTGATCGCGCGGGAGCGGGGGTGCGCGAGATCGGTGCCGTGGAGCGTCACCGCGTGCGCGGTGGCGGGTACGGCGAGGGCGGGCCACGCGGTGAGCCCGAAGTGGGCATGGACGATGTCGAAGCGGGTGCGCCGGTAGCGCCGGCGCAGGTCGTAGGCGGCGCGGACGTAGGGTCGAACGCCGCCGGGGTCGAAGGCGAACAACTCGAGGTCGACCCCGGGCATGGCGGCCAGGGCCTCGACCTGGTCGCGCACGAAGACGCCGCGGGCCGGGGCGCGCGCACTCGGGTACATGCTCGTGACGACCAGCGCGCGCATCCGGCGGCGAGCCTAGCGGGACGCCCCGTCGGTGGAGTGCGCGGGCAGGCGGCGGACTGGCCGCTGCGGCGGCGCCGCGGCGGCGCCGATTACCCTGCCCAGAATGCGAGTTGAGCCCCAGCGCCGGACACCCCGATGAGGATCTGGTTCGACATGACCGCCTCGGCCCATCCGGTGGTGTTCCGGCCGGTGATCGCCAGGCTGCGCGACCAGGGGCACGAAGTCAAGATCACCGCGCGCGACTATTCGCAGACCCTCGGGCTGCTCGACCGCCTGGGGCTCGACTACGTCGCCGTGGGGCGCCACGCCGGGGCGTCCCGGGCGAAGAAGGTGCTGGCGCTCGTGCAGCGAACCTCCAAGCTGCATGGCTGGGCCCGCGGCTCCTTCGACCTGGCCGTCGCGCATGGCTCGAACGACCTCGCGCTGGCGGCGGCGTGGTCGGGGATTGCGGCCGTGAACATGTTCGACTACGAGTTCGCCACCCAGCAGCACAACATCGGCTGCCGCCTCGCCCGGCGGGTGATCACTCCCGACGCGATCCCGCCCTCCCGCCTGGCCCGCTTCGGGGTCACTGCGGAGAAGCTGCATCAGTATCCGGGGCTCAAGGAGGAGTACTACCTGGCCGATTTCCAGCCTGATCCGGCGATCCTCGGCCGTCTCGGGGTAGATGCCTCCCGCGTCGTGGTCGTCGTGCGGCCCCCGCCGGACGTATCGTTGTATCACCGCAAGTCGAACCCTCTGTTCCCCCGAGTGCTCTCTCACCTAGGCAATCGCGAGGACGTACAGGCCGTCGTGATTCCCCGCACCGAGGCCCAGCGCCGGCACGTCAAGGCGCTCAGCCTCCCTTCGGTGGTCTCGACCGAGGGCGCGGTCGACGCCCAGAGCCTGATCGCCGCCTCCGACGTCGTCGTCTCCGCCGGCGGCAGCATGAACCGCGAGGCGGTGGCGCTCGGCGTGCCCGTGTACACCACTTATGGCGGTCGCCTGGGCGGGGTGGACGAGGCGCTGATCCGAAGCGGCCGCCTGCGGCCGCTCACCGATCCGCGCGCGCTCGTGCTCGAGAAGCGCACGGAAACGCTGGACTGGCCGCGGCGCGACCCGCAGGTCCTCGTCGATCTGATCCTCGCAACGGTGCGATGATGGGCGTACGGACCAGGCGGAGCGACGTCCAGGGCGCTGCACCCGGCCTGGCGCCCGCGGGGCGGGCGACGCCGGCGCCGTCGATGCCGGAGCGTCACGACACGCTGGTCGAGCAGTACGCGGCGATGGCGCACGCGTTCGAGCCCCGCGCCGTCGATCACCTCCTGCGCGTGCTCGACATCCTCATCGCGAGCGCCGCCGCGGTGGCGAGCGCTCCGCTGTCGCTGCTGATCGCGATCGTGCTCAAGCTCACTTCGCCGCGTGGCCCGGTGCTGTACCGCGGCTGGCGCGTCGGCCGCGGCGGCCACCTGTTCCAGATGCTGAAGTTCCGCACGCTGGCGCCGGACGCCGAACAGAGGCTCGGGCCGTATCTCGGCCCGCAGCTCACCGAGCTCACGCAGACCGAGGTGACCCGGTTCGGCCGCGTGCTTCGAGGCTCGAAGCTCGACGAGCTTCCCCAGCTCTACAACGTCTTGAGGGGGGAGATGAGCCTGGTCGGTCCCCGTCCGATCCGCCCGACGTTCTTCGCCGAGCTGTGCGTGGGCATCCCCCAGTACTGGCAGCGGCTGGTCGTGCGCCCCGGGGTCACCGGGCTCGCACAGCTGCGCCTGACCCGGGAGATGACCTGGGCCGAGAAGCTCGCCCACGACATGGAGTACATCGCCGACCGCTCGGTCAAGCTCTACCTGTCGGTGATCGCCACCACCGCCTGGCTGATGATCGTCCGTCCGGCGAATCGGCGCGCCACGCTCAACCGCCTGCCCTGACCGGGCGGCGCTGCCATGTGCGGAATCTGCGGCAGCTATGAGTACGCCAGCGGGCGCCCGGCCGATGCCGCGGTGCTCGAGCGGATGAACGCCGCGCTCGTGCACCGCGGGCCCGACGCCGGCGGATTGGTGGTCGAAGGCTCTGTCGGCCTCGCGGCGCGGCGCCTGGCGATCATCGACCTGGCGCACGGCGACCAGCCGATGGTGACCGACGACGGCGAGGTCTTCGTCGTGCAGAACGGCGAGATCCTCAACCACCTCGAGCTTCGCGCTCCGCTCGAGCGCGACGGGATCCGCTTTCGGACGAGATGTGACACCGAGGTGCTGCTCCATCTCTATCTCCGGGACGGTCCGGGCTTTGTCGAGGCGCTCCGGGGCATGTTCGCGCTCGCGCTGTGGGACCGGCGTGAGCGCCGGCTCCTGCTGGCGCGCGACCGCTTCGGGATCAAGCCGCTGTACTACGAGCTCGGCGGCGGCCGGCTCGCCTTCGCCTCCGAGCTGAAGGCGCTGGTGCGCCAGCCCGCGTTCTCGCGCGAGGTGGATCGCGAGGCCCTGCACGCGTACCTCGCGTTCAACTCCATCCCGGCGCCGCTGACCATCTTCAGGTCGGCTCGGAAGCTGCCGCCCGGGCACCTGCTCACGTGCACGGAGAGCGGCGCGAGGATCGAGCGCTACGCGCGGCCGGCGCCGGCCGCCGCGAGCGTGCTGCGGCGCGAGGGCCCGGAGGCCCTGGCCGAGGAGCTGCGCGCGCGCCTGCGCGACTCGGTCACGGCGCACCTGCTGGCCGACGTGCCGGTCGGGGTACTCCTCTCCGGTGGCGTCGATTCCTCGGTGCTGACCGCACTGGCCGCGGAGGGCAGCTCGGAACGGGTCTCGACCTTCTCGATCGGCTTTCGCGAGCGCTCGTTCGACGAGCTCGATCTCGCGCGGGAGGTGGCCCGTCGTTACGGGACCGCGCATCACGAGCTCGTGGTGGAGCCCCGGATCGACGAGCTGCTGCCCGAGATCGCGGCGGCGTTCGATGAGCCGTTCGCGGACTCATCGGCGGTCCCGACCTACCTGGTCTCCCGGCTCGCGGCCGACCACGTCAAGGTCGTCCTGTCGGGAGAAGGCGGCGACGAGCTGTTCGGTGGATACGAGACGTACGTCGCCGACCAGCTCGCGCGCTGGGTCGGCCCGGCCGCCGCGCGCCTGGCTCCGCTGGCCGATCGGCTGCAGAGCTCGGACCGGCGGGTCAGCTGGGACTACCGCGCGCGGCGGTTCGCCCGGGCGGCGGCGCTGCCCCCGCTCGAACGCCACCACGGCTGGAAGGAGATCTTTTCGGCGGCGGCCCGGGCGCGGTTGCTGCGCCCCGACTGGCAGGACCGCCACGCCGACCCGCTGGCGCCGTGGCGGCAGCGGTTCGCCGAGACCGCCGGCGCCCCGCTGCTGGCGCGGCTGCAGGACGTCGATCTCGGGATCTACCTGGTCGACGATCTGCTCGTCAAGACCGACCGGATGAGCATGGCCCACTCGCTCGAGGCCCGCGTGCCGTTCCTCGATCCCGTGGTGGCGGAGCTTGCCCTCGCCCTCCCGAGCTCGCTCAAGGTCCTCGGCTGGGCCAAGAAACGCCTGCTCCGGCGGGCCGCGGCCCCGCTCATCCCGCGCGAGATCATCGCCGCCCGCAAGCGCGGCTTCTCGATCCCCGCCGCCGCATGGCTCCGGGGTGAGCTCGAGCCGTTCGCGCGTGAGGTGCTCGCGCCCGAGCGCACGCGCCGCCAGGGCTTCTTCGACGCCGACGCGGTGAGCGCCGTCCTCAACGACCACGTGGCGCGTCGCCAGGACCACAGCCGGCAGCTGTGGGGCCTGATCTCGTTCTCGCTCTGGGCCGAGCACATGGACGAGGTGGCGGGCGCGCCGCCGTTAACGTCCGCGGTCACCGGGTAGTGGGTGAGCCGATAAGCCACCGGCCGACCGCGCTCGAGACGCTGCGCCGCGGCGCCGGCGCCGGGCTCGCAGGCGCGCTGGCCATGAGCGTCTCGACCAACGTCGAGATGCGCCTGCGCGGACGGGAGCCGAGCGACGTGCCGGCCAAGGCACTCGAGCGCCTGCTCCATTGGAAGCCGGAGAGCGACCGCGGCGAGCGACTGCTCGTGACCGCCGCACACTTCGCCACCAGCCTGTCGCTGGGCATCGTGGGCGCGGCGGTGCGCCGGCGTTCCGGTCCGGCCGTGACGGCGGCGACCCTGATCGCCGCGTCGCTCACTCCGGAGCTGGTCGTCGTGCCGGCACTCGGCGCGGCCCCGCCGCCGAGCAAGTGGTCGGCCGCCGAGACCGGCGTAGCGGTGATCCACCACCTCGTGTACGCGAGCGCCACCACGCTGGCGCTCGGACGATCCGTCACCCGCGACGCCCGGCTCGAGCCCGTCGGGGACATGCAGATCGACCCGGCACCGCTGGCCGGCGTGGAGAGCGCACAGCCCGTGGCCGGAGATCGAAAACCCGAGTCGCCGCCTCCGGGTGACGCGCTGCTCGAGCCGACGCCCGGCGCGCCGGCGTCCCGGGAGCCGAGCTCCTCCGGCGGCCCGCAGGTCGAGCCGACCGCCCCCAGCGGTGTCGAACTGCGCGCGGGCGATGCGCTCCTCGACCCGAACCCGGCCGAGCGGAGCGCGCCGGCCGAGCCGAGCGCGCCGCCCGAGCCGAGCGCGCCGCCCGAGCCGAGCGCGCCGTCCGGGGAGAGCGCGCCGTCCGGGGAGAGCGCGCGGGCCGAGCGGGGCGCGCCGGCCGGGGAGAGCGCGCCGGCCGAGCCGAGCGCGCCGGCCGAGCCGAGCGCGCCGGCCGGGGAGAGCGCGCCGGCCGAGCGGAGCGCGCCGGCCGGGGAGAGCGCGCCGGCAGCGAGCATCGACACCACACCGGACGAGCCGCCCGCCGGCCGTCCGTAACTTGCATACAGTTCTTGGGTCTGTTTTCTGTTCAGTTGGCAATGCCGACCGGGTACGGGAGCGCGCGGATACCTACGAACGATGATCGAGGTGGGAAGGTTGTCGAACGCCGCGCCTGCACGAGCTCGACGTTCCCGACCTGCGCCGCTACTTCGAGTCCCGGGCCAGGTGCGCGAGACGGGCACGACGTGGACGAGATCCCCTCCGCCCGCCAAGCGTCCCAGTGAGTCCCGCCAAGCGTCCCGAAGTGAGTTCTTCCAAGCGGGTGCAGAAAGTGGCGATATAGGCAACAAATTGCACATTTCGCGATAGCTCGGGCTTCGCGCGGCCCCACGGACGCCGACGAAACGAGGTGGGCTGTTCGCGGCGCACCTCGCCGCTAACAACTTTGGCGATCTCCGTCGGGCCGGGGAGCGAGGCCGTCCGTGTGGGACGCGCTCCGGTCTAGGTGTAGACGGTTAGCTGAACTGCATGCAAGAATCCGAGACATGGACCCACAGAAGGTCGACTGGAGCGAACAGGAGTTCACCGAGGTGCGTCCGGGCATCTTCGGCGCCACGGTCCACACCCCCCAGCTGACCGCGACGCTGTACCGCTACGCCGCGGGCACGAGCTGGGAGGAGCATCAGCATCCGCAGGACCAGATCACCACGGTGCTCGAGGGCGTGATCGACTTCGTGGTCGACGGACGGCAGGTGCGGCTCGAGGCGGGGCAGCTGGCCACCCTCCCGGGCGGGACGCCCCACTCCGCCACCGTTCCGGAGTCGGGCGACGTCGTGACCCTCAACGTCTTCACACACCGCGAGGCGCCGCCGAATGCCTGATTGGCTCGGGCTAGCCGGCCAGCGGGTGCTCGTCGCCGGCGGCGGCGGGACGCTCGGGTCGGGCCTGGTCACCGGCTTCCTCGAGGCCGGTGCGGAGGTCGGCGTGCTCGATCTCAGCACCGCCAACGTGAATCCCGCCGTGAGGGCGCGCTGCGAGGCCGATCTCAGCGACGCCGCCGCGGCGCGCGGGGCGCTGAGCGAGGTGCGGGCGCAGCTCGGCGGGCTCGACGTGTTCGTCCACTGCGTCGGCATCAACAACCGCAAGCCGGTCGAGAAGTACGGCGCCGATGAGTGGGACGCGATCGTCGGCGTCAACCTGACCAGCGCGTTCCACACCGCGGTCGAGGCCGCCGTCGGGATGCGCGAGCAGCGACGGGGCCGGATCGTGTTCTTCTCCTCGGTGGCCGGACGGAGCGGGCATAAGCTGCACGGTCCGTACGCGGCCACCAAGGGGGCACTCAATCAGCTGATGCGGGTGATCGCGCACGAGTACGCCGAGTTCGGCGTGACCGCCAACGCGGTGGCCCCTGGCTACATGGACACCGAGCTGACGCGGCAGTACCTGGCTGAGAACCCCGACAAGCGCCAGGCGCTGATCGAGCTGATCCCGGCCGGCCGGTTCGGGGCGCTCGAGGAGGTGGTGGCGCCGGTCCTGTTCCTATGCTCGCCGCACGCGAGCTTCATCACCGGGCAGGTGCTGTACATCGACGGCGGGCGCACGATCGTCTGAGAAGGAACGACAAGTGGAGCGAAGATTCGAGGCAAAGAGCTTCAGGCTCACCGGCGCCGGCACGGGCTTCGGCGCCCAGCTCGCGGTGCGGGCGGCGCAGGAAGGCGCCCACAGGGTGCTGCTGCGCTGCCGAAGCTCCACCGCCGGCGCCGAGCGCACGGCGAGCGCGAGCACAGCCGACGCCGAGCTCGTCCGGGGGGACATCACCTCGTGGTCGGACATCAAGACGATGGCGGAGTGCGCTTTTGCGGCGCGTTTGGTGGCGTCGAGGTGCTGGTGAACAATGTCGGGGAGATGGCCTCGGCTCAGGCGCCGTGGAAAGAGATCACCGAAGAGACGATCGATCATGTGCTCGCGATCGACAGCAACGGCAAGATGCTGACGGTGCACGAGTCCGGCCAGCGCATGGTGGTGCGCGGCGGCGGCGCGATCATCCACGTCGGCTCTAAGCCCCCAGAGTTGACCGGCGCGGCGCTGTTCCTGGCCAGCCCGGATGCCTACCAAACCACATCACCGGCCCCTACACGATCGCTGACGGCGGCTACGGCATGCTCGGGGCCTAGAGGATCCGTGCGGTGAGCCCAAGCGAGAACGGCCAGAACACCGAGGACGTCTACGCCCGCGTGCGCAACGCGATCCTCGACGGCGAACTGGCGCCCGGAACGGTGATGTCGCAGGTTGCCCTGGCCGAGGAGCTAGGGATCAGCCGGACACCGCTCCGCGAGGCGCTGCGCATGCTCCAGAGCGAGCGCCTGATCGAAGCAGAGCCGAACCGACGCGTCCGCGTGGCGCCGATGTCGACCACCGACCTCGAGGAGCTCTACGTCGTGCGCGTCACCCTCGAGGCGGAGGCAATGCGCCTGTCGGTGCCGGCGATGATGCCCGAGGACCTCGCCCGGCTCGAGGGCTACATGGGCGAGATGGCGCACTTCGCCGGGGTCGAGGACTACCGGCGTTGGACGATCCCGCACCGCAACTTTCACCGCGCGCTCACCGCGCCGGCCGGCGAGCGGATCAACGACCTCCTGGGGCAGCTGTTCGATCACGCCGAGCGCTATCGCCGCCTGTACGTCGGCCGCGCCCCGAGCCCGTGGGCCACCGCCGGTCATCGCGAGATACTCGACGCCTGCAAGGCGGGCGACCGGGAGCGCACCGCGGGCCTGCTGGCGGCCCATCTGGCCCGGACCGGGTTCGACGTGGCGGAGCTGCTCGACCCGAGCATCGAGCTCACCGCGCTGAGGACCGCGCTGGCCGACGCCGGCGGGGAGGTACCGGGCCGGCGCGCCCGCCAGCGCTGACGCCGCCTACGGTCGGCCTCGGAGCCGCCGCGCCCGCCGGCGCCTGACGATTGCTGCTCAGCTGATACGGGTAGCTGACCACTCGAGGTCAAGAGCGCAGGAGGAGGTTGGGGATGCGCTGGAATCGTGCCGTCATCCTGGGGATCGTCGTCAGCGGGCTGGTGTGCGCGGGCGCGCGCGCGGCGACGCCGGAGCTCTCGACCGCCAATCGCCTTCAGGACCGGCGGGAGGTGACCGCCGGCCAGCGCTCGTACTCGGTCGGCTTCGAGGACGGCCGGTTCTACGCCAACGGCTGGCACATCGACGGCGAGATGGGCGGGGTGTGGGCGGCGCCGCTGAAGCTCGTAGACGGGGTGTGGTTCGGGATCGACGGCGCCTGGGTCGGTCCGGCCACCGGGTTCACGAGCGGCTGGGGCTACGTGCGCTATCAGCTCCCCGCGCAGGACGGGCTCGGGCTACAGCGGATCGACTACGCGCCGGACGCCGACCGCGCCGTCGTGTTCGGCCTGCAGATGACCAATCCCGGTAGCGCCCGGACCGTGTCGGTCGCGGTCGACTCCCATTCCGAGCTCATGGGCGCCTACCCCTGGGGCTTCTCCGGAGTGGTTCCGAACGCCAGCGCGAACCTTCCCGATCACGGCAGCTTCGACGGCAGCTCGCTGGTCTTCACCGACGACGGCTCGGTCGGAAACGGCGCCCCCGTGCATCACTATGCCGCCGTAGTGGCGTCGAACCGGTCGCCCGCCGGCGGCACCGCGGCGGCCACCGGCGGCGACTTCCGCGGCCCGCAATCCGGCCGCGTGTGCGCCGCCACCGACAGCACGTCGCTTCCGAGCGCTTGCGACGACGGTCCGTTCGGCAAGGGCACGGGCGGTGAGCTCCGCTACCAGGTCAGGGTGCCGGGCCACGGCTCCGCCACCCTCTGGATCGCCGTCGCCGGCTCCGACCAGGGGCTCGCGCCCGCGCGCGTGCAGCTCGCCGCGGCGCTACGGGACCCGGCCGGCGCGCTCGCCCGGAAGACCGCCGCGCGTGAGGCGCTGGCGGCCCACACCGTGCTCTCGCTGCCCGGCGACAGGCTGCTTCAGCGCGCGATCGACTGGGGCAAGCAGAACCTCGCCGATCTCACCCAGACGGCGTCGAACCTGCAGGTTCGCTGGACGAACCAGGGCAAGCAATTCCCGGCCCCGCTGGGAACCGTCGCCCATGCCCGCTGGTTCGCCGCCGGCTATCCGGACTATCCGTGGATCTTCGCCACCGACGGTGAGTACACGGCGTTCGCCGCGGTCGCGCTCGGGCAGTTCCAGACGATCGAGGATCACCTGCGGGCGCTGCGGGACATATCTGACATCCTCAACCAGCGCTCGGGGATCGTCGTGCACGAGACCGTGTCGGACGGCTCGGTGTACTTCGGCCACGACAGCCAGAGCACGGCCAGCGACGGCACCGTGAGCAACGACTTCAACACCGACGAGACGGTCAAGTTCCCGAGCGCGGTCGCGCTCGTCTGGCGCTGGACCGGAGACAACCGGTTCCGCGACGAGATGTACGACTTCGCGCGGCGAAACCTGATGGTGATCGACCGCCGCTATGACATCGACCACGACGGCTGGCCCGAGGGGTCCGGTAACGTCGAGCGTCCCGGGATGGGGCCCGAGAAGCTCGACAACGGCGTCTACTACATGCGCGGGCTCTACGACCTGGCCGACATGGCGCGCTCCAAGCACGACACCGCCACGGCGCGCTGGGCGACCAACCTGGCCGACCGCCTGCGCCGCCAGTTCGAGGCCACGTGGTGGGACCCCGCCGTGGCGCAGTACGCGGACTCGCTGATCGACCCCGGAAACGT
>JAFAXX010000019.1 GCA_019240655.1 Solirubrobacterales bacterium | reverse complement strand
CGGGCCCATCAACCTCGCCGCATCCAAGAACCCAAGCTGACAAGACGCAGTCGCAAGCATGCCCGAAAGGTTCTTAAACCCGCCGGACAGACCCGACTTTTTCAGTGGTCTTCTAGAAAGCCCGTAGGCGCTCGAGCACCCCCGCGTCGAGCTCGAGCGCGCGGGCGTTCTCGGTCACCTGCGCGGGGGAGGTGGCGCCGAACAGCACGCTGACCACGGCGGGGTTGGCTAGCGCGAAGCCGATCGCCAGCGCGGCCGGCGAGACGCCTAGGTCCTCACCAAGCGCACGCAGCCGCCGGCCGGTCTCACGGGCGTCCGCGAGGCGGGGATCGTCGAGCTCCTCGCGCGAGCGCCCGGTGCCACCGGCGTCGTACTTGCCGGTGAGCACGCCGCCGGCGATCGCGAACGACGCGACGACGCCGGCGCCCGAGGCCGCCAGCGCCTCGCCCATCGCCGTGCTCTCGACCCAGTCGCGGCGGACCAGGCTGTACGGCAGCTGCGCGGCGCAGGGCTGGGGCAGGCCGTGCTCGGCGGCGGCGCGGCTCGCGGCCAGGAACTGTTCCGCCTCCCAGTTGACGATGCCCCACGCCCGCGCGAGGCCGGCGCGCAGCAGCTCGCCGATCGCCGCGACAATGTCGCGCACCGGCATGCCGTCAGGCGGGGGGTTGGCGTAGATCAGGTCGACGTAGTCGAACCCCATGCGTCCGAGCGATGCCTCGAGCTCCTTCTGCGCCGTCTGCTCAGGCCAGAACTCCCACCACAGCTTGTTCGCCACCACGGTGTCCGCACGGTCCCACCCGGCGGCGCGGAACAGCTCGCCGAAGACGACCTCGGAGTAGCCGGTGGGAATCGGGGCGCGAGCGGTCTCGTCGTCGTAGCGCGCGTCGTCGAGGAAGTTGATCCCGTGCTCGCGCGCCGCTTGCATGACGGCGAGCCCTCCGGAGCGGTCGATCCGCTCGAACGTCCGCCAGGAGCCGAGCGAGAGGCGCGAGACGTGGAGCTCGGACGGACCGAGCCGGCGGCGTTGCATCCGGGGATTATGCGCGACGGCGGGCGGGTAGCCTGCCGCGCAATCTGAGCGAGAGGAGGCGGTGGTGACCGGACGCGTGGGACGTCGTTTTCTGACGGTGCTGACGGCGGTGGCAACCATCGCCTGCCTCGCAGCGGTGCCCGCGGCTCAGGCCACCACCTCGACCAGCTATGCCGGCGCCACAGCGGACGGCGGCCGGTGGATCGCCGACGTTCCCTCTCCGTGGAACGGCACGCTCTTGCTCTACAGCCACGGCTTCGGACCGCTGGTCGCGGCCGACGCTCCCGACGCTGCGACCAAGCAGGCGCTCCTCGACCGCGGCTACGCGCTCGCCGGCTCCTCGTATGACCCGAACGGCTCGTGGTGGGCGCTCGGCAGCGCGGTAACCGACCAGTTTCAGACCCTCACCGACGTGCAGGCCGACTTGTCCAGTCCGCCGACGAGGGTGATCGCGTTCGGGACATCGATGGGCGGGCTGATCAGCGCGCTCGAGGACGAGCACTCGCACGGCCGTCTCGACGCGGCGCTGACCACCTGCGGGATCGTCGCCGGCGCGGTGCAGCTGAACAATTACCAGCTCGACGGCGAGTACACGATGAGCAAGCTGCTCGCGGCCGGGCAGTCGATCAAGCTGGTCGACTTCACCGGCCCGAGCGACGGACTCAACACGGGCTACCAGCTCGACGCCGTCGCCCGGCAGGCCCAGGGCACGCTGCAGGGGCGCGCGCGCCTGGCGCTGGCGATGGCGTTCATGAACGTCTCGACGTGGGCGCCCGGAGAGGCGATGCCCGCTCCGAACGACTACGCCGCCCAGGAGCAGGAGCAGTACGACGTCCAATTCAAGGCCACCGGCACCCCGCCGATCTCGACCACGATGGACTTCGTCGAGTTCGGCCGGCCGTACATCGAGGAGGCCGCCGGCGGCAACGCGGCGTGGACGGCCGGGGTCAACTTCGCCGCGCTGCTGGCGCGCTCGCCGTACGCGCCCGAGGTGGTAAGCCTGTATCGGCAGGCCGGCCTCGATCTGCGCAGCGACCTGGCCACGCTGACCGGCGGGGCGGACATCACCGCCGACCCGAGCGCGCTCCGGTGGCTGTACCGGACCTCGGTCCCGACCGGCCGGCTGCAGGTCCCCGAGCTCGACATGCACACGATCTCCGACCAGCTGGTGCCCGTCCAACAGGAGAACTACTACCGCCACACCGTCCGCCGCGCCGGCGCCCAGGCGCTGCTGCGCCAGGCGTTCGTCGGACGCCAGCTGCACTGCAACTTCACCCCGGCCGAGCTGGTCGCCGGCGTGCAGGCGGTCGAGCAGCGGGTGCAGACGGGCGGCTGGGGCTCGGCCGCGACTCCTGGCGCGCTCGAGGCCAGCGCCCAGAGCCTCGGCCTCGGGGACGCGGCGTTCATCCCGTACTGGCCGCCGCCGCTGTCAGGCGACAACGGGCGCTTCCCCTGGGGCGGCTGGCGCTGGCGGTAGTCCGGGCGCGAGCACAACTGAGGAAGAGCGACCTGCCCGAGCGCCCGACGCTCTACGTCTGCCACGGCGACGAGGGCGGCCCCAGGGTGCAGCGTGAGGCCACGGGCAGGACCAAGCTGCCCACGCTGAAGCTCCCGGACGGGACGGTGATCTCGCACTCGCGCGCGATCCTCGCCTGGGTCCGCGAGCGACCCTGAACGCTCAGCCGCGGGCGTCGAGTTCGGCCAGACGCCGCGCCAGCAGGCGGCGCTCGGCGCCGGCGGGCGAGCCGCTCAGCGCCAGCTCGAGCTCGCGGCGCGCCTCGCTCCCGCGTCCGAGGCGGCGCAGGAGCTCGCCGCGGGTGGAATGGAGGTACCGGTACTCCCCCAGGTCGAGCCGCTCGACGATCCGCAGGGCCGCTTCCGGGCCCTCGTGCTCGGCCACCGCGACCGCCCGGCTGAGCTCGACCACCGGCGAGCCGGTCACGCGCGAGAGCTCGCCGTAGAGCGCCGCGATCTGCGGCCAGTCGCGTTGCTCGTCGGCGTGCAGTGAGGCGATCGCCGCCTGCAGCACATACGGACCGCCGCCGCGCAGGGCGAGCGCGCGGTCGAGCGCCGCGCGGCCCTGCGCGATTTCGTGAGCGTCCCAGCGGGAAGCGTCCTGGTCGGCCAGCAGCACCAGCTCATCGTCCTCGAAGCGCGCCGCCGCGCGGGCGTCGTGGAGCAGCATCAGGGCGAGCAGGCCGTGGACCTCCGGCTCGTCGGGCATCAGCTCGGCCAGCGCCCGCCCGAGCTCGAGCGCCTCGGCCGCAACCTGCGCGCGCCCGCCGTAACCCTCGTTGAAGATCAGGTAGACGACGGCCAGGACCGCGGCCAGGCGGTCGGGCAGCAGATGTGCGGGGGGCACGCGGAAGGGAATCCCGGCCGCCTTGATCTTTCGCTTGGCGCGCACCAGTCGCTGGGCCATCGTCGTATCAGCGACCAAGAACGCCCGCGCGATTTCCTCGGTGCTCAGGCCGCCGAGCGTGCGCAGGGTGAGCGCCACCTGGGCCTCGATGGAGAGGGCCGGATGACAGCAGGCGAACAACAGCTCGAGGCGCTCGTCGGGGAAGTCGGCTTCGTCCACGGTGTCCTCCTTCGCTCCGGGCGGTTCGAGCAGGCGGGCCTTGGCGGCGA
Organism: Solirubrobacterales bacterium; assembly: GCA_019240655.1. GTDB lineage: Bacteria > Actinomycetota > Thermoleophilia > Solirubrobacterales > Solirubrobacteraceae > Palsa-465. Next base: position 9,842 of record JAFAXX010000019.1, on the reverse strand, counting down.
GCTTCCGGTCACGGCGGATACGGTCGATCGCCCGGTTGCGTGCGGTGGTCAGCAGCCACGTTCGCGGGTTCACCGGGACGCCGTCGCGGGGCCACCGCTGCGCGGCGATCGCGAACGCATCCTGGGTGGCCTCCTCGGCGAGATCGAAGTCGCCGAGGAAGGCGATCAGCGCGGCCAGGACGCGGCCCCAGTGCGCGCGGAACGCCTGCTCGAGCGCGGCTACCACTCGACGACCGGCCGGACCTCGACCGCGCCGCCCATGCGAGCCGCGGGTACCCGCGCGGCGAGCTCGATCGCCGCGTCGAGGTGCTCAGCCTCGAACACCAGGTAGCCGCCGATCGCCTCCTTCAGCTCGGCGAACGGCCCGTCGGTGGTCAGCGTCGTTCCATCCTGCACCCGCACCGTAGTCGCCGTCTCCGGCTCGGCGAGCTGAAGGCCGGCGGTGACGCCCGGGGTCTGGGTGATCGCGCGGTAGTCGTCGATCACCGCCTGGCGCTCCGCGGCGGAGAGCTTCTCCCACTCTCCCGGCGAGCGAGGCGTGGCGGCTGTGCCCTGGTGAATCAGCAGCATGTACTTCATCGCTTCCCTCCTGGTCGGATGGTCGCGGCTTAAGACGAACCGGCGGCCCGCAAATCGACAGCGCGCCCGGCCGCGCGCCGCTCAGCGGGCGACCGGAGCCCGCTCTCGCTCGTCCGTCCCGGCGGCGACCGGCTCCGCCGGCCGTCCGCTCGCCCGCGCGGAGCTTCCCTCGATGTTGATCCGGGGAAGCCGCGCGTCGAGCCGGCGCGGGAGCTTCCAGGTCACGGTGCCGAGCAGCTCGAGCACCGCCGGCAAGAGCACGCAGCGGACGACCAGCGCGTCGAGGAACACCGCCGCGGCGAGGCCGAAGCCGAACTCCTTGACCGCGCGCTCGTCTCCGACCATGAACGAGAGGAAGACGCAGATCATGATCGCGGCCGCGGCGCTGATCACCCGGCCCGTGAACGCGATCCCGTTGACCACCGCGATCGACGCGTCCCGGTGGCGAACCCACTCCTCGCGGACTCGGGAGACCAGGAATACCTCGTAGTCCATGGAGAGGCCGAAGACGACGGCGAACATGAGCACGGGGACCCACGGCTCCACCGGGCCCTTCTGGATGCCGAGCACCCCGGCCAGGAAGCCGTCCTGGAACACCAGCACCGTCGCCCCGAGCGCCCCTCCGATGCTGAGCAGGTTCATCGCCGCCGCCTGCACCGGGATGACCAGCGAGCGGAAGATGACGAACAGGAGCAGCGCCGAGAGCACGACGACGACCGCGATGAACAGCGGCAGCTTCGCCGACAGCACGCTGGCGAAGTCGATCGAGCCGGCCGTGAAGCCGCCGACCAGGATCGACATGCCGGTGCGGTGGCGGATCGGCGGGAGCACTTCATGGCGGAGACGGTTGACCAGGTCGGTGGTCGCCTGGTCCTGAGGCGCCGAGCCGGGATACGCCTCGAACACGGCCACCTTGCCGGACGGGCTGAGGCGCGCGGGAGTCACCGCGACGACGTCCGAGGAACTCGCGACCGCCGCGCGAATGGCGGGCAGGGAGGCGGCGTCGGCGGGACTGCGAAGCTCCGCCACCACCTCGAGCGGGCCGTTGAAGCCAGGCCCGAAGCCCTGCGCGAGCAGGTTGAACGCCTTGAGCGTGCTCGTGCCGCTGGGGTCGTTGCCGGCATCGCTGTTGTCGAGGCGAAGCCCGAGGACCGGGACGAGGAAGGCGAGCATCACCGCGAGCGACGCCAGCGCGAGCGGCCACGGCCGCGACTGGACCATCAGGCTCCAACGCCGCCACAGCGAGCCGCGCGGCGGCTTGGCGGCCGCGGCCCGGCGCCGGGCGGCTCGGCTCGGCCGCACCAGGCGCATGCCGAACCGCGAGAGCAGCGCGGGCAGGAGCGTCAGCGACGCGAGCATGGTCAGCAGGACGGCGAGCACGGACGCGATCGCCAGCCCGTACATGAAGCTGACGCCGGTGGCGAACATGCCGAGCAGCGCGATCATCACGGTCGTGCCGGCGAGCAGGATCGCGCGGCCGGAGGTGTCCATCGCCTCCACGATCGATTCGCTGACGTCCCCGAGGCGTCCGTAGTTCTCGCGGAAGCGGGTGACGATGAACAGGGCGTAGTCGATGCCCACGCCGAGGCCGATCATCAGGGCCAGCTCGGGAGCCACGTTGGCCATGCTGGTCACGTGCGTGCCCAGGCCGATCAGCGCCGTGCCGGTGACGAGGCCGAAGCCGGCCGTGACCAGCGGCATCCCGGCCGCGGTCAACGACCCGAAGGTGAGCAGCAGGATGATCAGCGCCGCGATCACGCCGACGGTCGTCGCCGGGCCGACGCTGAACCCTTCGGCCTGCTCGATCACCTGCCCGCCGGCCGCCACCTGCAGCCCGGGAACGTGGATCGCGTCGATCGCCGCGAGCACCGGCTGGCCGGTCGCGTTTGGCAACAGGTTGGCCCGCTTGTCGTAATTCACGACCGCGAACGCCGTCCCGCGATCCCGGGAGACCTGAAGCGCGCCGCGGGGGGTGAAGGGGCTGAGCACGCTGACCACGTGCGGCATCCGGCTGATCTGGGCGAGCAGCGGCTCGATCGCGCCCCGAATCTCAGGCGAGTCGACCGTGCCGCGATCGGTGCGGAAGACGATCGTGTCGACGTCCCCGCTCTGGGCCTTGAACTCGCGGGTGAGCAGGTCGAGCACCCGCTGGGCCTCCGTGCCGGGGAGGCTGAAGTTGCTCGCGTAGTTGCGCCCGGCGACGTTCGCGAGCGCGGTGGTGAGGACGGCCACCGCCACCCAGGCGAGGAAGACCCGAAGGCGGTGGTGGATAACCCAGCGTGTGACAGCGAGCATGGCAAGCCCCCGTGTTGGGTCGGACATCGGCCGGACAAGCTGCGACAGCCCGGGACCGCTACCTTGCGCCGGCGGTCCCCGCCGCTGCCTTCCGGTCACTGTACACGGCAGCCGCTTGCTTCCGACTCCGGGCACCGCATAGGCTTCTCCGCGGCCGCAGGGGCCGAACCCGAGAGGAGAGACATGTCGGAGCTCGTGTGCAGGCGCCGGATCGGTGCCGCGGTAGTGATCGTCGGCCTGGCGTTGGCTCTGGCCGCGTGCGGCAGCAGCAGCAGCTCGAGCGCCGGCGGGGGCGGCTCGAGCTCGACGGCGGCGGGCTCGAGCTCCACCGCGGCGAGCTCGGGCTCGACCTCGTCGAGCTCGGCGGCGAGCGCCGGCTCGGGCACCGCCGTGAGCACCTCGTCGTGTGGCCCCAAGCCGGGGGTGCGAGCGACCGGCTCGCCGATCGACCTGGGGACAATTAACACGCACCAGCCCGGGACCGACTTCACCGACGGCTCGAACATGGCCAAGGCCTACTTCGACTGCGTCAACGCCAACGGCGGCATCAACGGCCACCCGATCCGCTACTTCGTGCAGACCGAGCAGACCCAGCCGTCGCAGATCGCCGCCGACGCCAAGCAGCTGATCCAGTCCGACCACGTCGTCGGGCTCGTCGGCAACTTCTCGATCATCGAGTGCTCGGTCGACTTCAGGTACGTGCAATCGCTCGGCTACAACGTGATCACCTCCGGGATCGCGCCGGAGTGCTGGTCGACACCCAACTACGCGGCCGTCAACATGGGCCCGCGCTACAGCTCCGACGGAGCGGTGCAGTACGCGCTCGCCCAGCACGCCTCGAAGATCGTCTTCGACCAGTCGAACGTGCCCGGCACCGGCTACATCGCGGCCGGTCCGCAGGCCCTGGCCGGCGCGGCGCACGTGCCGATCGTCCAGCTGACCGAAAACGTTCCGATCCAGGACGCCAACTCGGTGGCGCTGAAGGAGGTTCAGGACGCCGGCCCCAACGGGGCGGTGGTGCTCAACTACACCCCGCCGGAGGCGCTCGTGATCCTGCAGGCGGCGCAGAAGCTCGGGCTCGAGGACCGGGTCAAGCTGTGGGGCTGCTCGACCCCGTGTAACACCGACTTCCTGGCCAGCGCGCTCGGACCGAAGTGGAACCACAAGCTGTTCGTGAACGCCGAGCTGACCCCGCCCGACTCGACCACCACGGAGAACATGAATCTCTACAAGGCGATCCTCAAGCAGTACGGCTCCGCGGTCACCGGCGGCGTCGGGAGCTTCAGCCAGATGGGATTCACCGAGGCGGAGATCGCGGTGCACGCGCTCGAGTCGGTCAAGGGGCCGTACACGGTCCAGAGCGTGAACGCGGCGTTCAAGGCGGTCAAGGACTACGACACCGGCCAGCTTTGCCAGCCGTGGACGTACGGGCCGTATCCGCTGCATATCCCGAACAACACCGACTACACGGTGACGCCCGACAACGGCAAGATGGCGCTCGCCCAGGGCTGCACGGCGATCTCCTCGAACGACCCCCAGATCGCGGCCTACCACAAGGTGGCGGGCTAGGAAGCCGGTCCAAACGGGCCGCCGTCCGGACGGGCGCGCCGTTTGGCGGGGTCCGCCGTCCGGACGGGCCCGCATGGCCCCAGGGAAGCCGAGCGAAGCGAGGCCCCCTCCCAGTCTTCGTCACCGGCATTGAGAGATAATCGAAACGAATCAGCCCCATTCAGTGGCCGCGGCGCCGCTGTGCCGTCCTGCCAAGGAGACAGCCAATGACCTGGAAGCCAGATCCGACCTTCTATCCGTCTCCGCGCAGCGCAGCGGCGGCGCCGCCAGAAGAGCTCGCGTACGTGGTCACGCTGAACACGGCCGGCGACGGCGACCGGCGGCCCGACGCCCTGAACGTGATCGATCTGCGGCCCGGCTCGACGACCTACGCAACTCGGATCGGCCGCCTGGACATGCCGAACGTCGGCGATGAGCTGCATCACTTCGGGTGGAACGCGTGCTCCTCGGCCCTGTGCCCCTGGGCGCCGCACCCGCACGTGGAGCGGCGCTATCTGCTCGTGCCGGGGCTGCGCTCGTCGCGGATCCACCTGATCGACGTCAAGGACGACCCCACTGCCCCGAAGCTGGTGAAGGTGATCGAGGCCGAGACGCTCGCGGGCCGGACCGGCTACAGCCGCCCGCATACGATCCATTGCGGTCCCGACGGGATCTACGTCAGCGCGCTCGGCGCCCCCGACGGCGGCGGCCCGGGCGGCGTGCTGCTGCTCGACCACGACGACTTCGAGCCGCTGGGCCAGTGGGAGGTGCAGCGCGGGCCCCAGGAACTGGCCTACGACGTGTGGTGGAACATCGGCTACGACACCCTGCTGACCAGCGAATGGGGAACCCCGGCGATGGTCGAGGACGGCGTCATCCCCGAGCTGCTGCTCGGCGGGCGCTACGGGCATCAGCTACACGTGTGGGATCTCCGCCGTCGCCGCCACACTCAGGCCATCGATCTGGGCGCCGAGCAGCAGATGGTGCTCGAGCTGAGACCGGCACACGATCCGCGGAACCCCTACGGGTTCGTCGGGGTCGTCGTCTCGACCACCGACCTGTCTGCCTCGGTGTGGCTGTGGAACCGGGAGAACGGCAGCGTCTCGGCCCACAAGGTGATCGAGGTCCCGGCCGAGCCGGCTGACCCGGACGAGCTTCCGCCGGCGCTGAAGCCGTTTGGGGCGGTCCCCCCGCTGATCACCGACATCGCGCTTTCGCTCGACGACCGCTACCTCTACGTCTCCTGCTGGGGAACCGGAGAGCTCAAGCGCTACGACGTCACCGACCCCGCCCGTCCGCGTGAGGACGGCTCGGTCCGCCTCGGTGGGATCGTCCGTCGCGCGCCGCACCCGGCCGCCGGTCCCCTCACCGGCGGCCCGCAGATGGTCGAAGTCAGCCGCGATGGTCGCCGCGTCTACCTGACGAACTCGCTGTACGCCAGCTGGGACGCGCAGTTCTACCCCGAGGGGATCAGCGGCTGGATGGTGAAGCTCGACGCCGAGCCGGGAGGAGGGTTCCGTGTCGATCCCGAGTTCTTCGTCGAGTTCGAGGGCGAGCGTCCCCATCAGATTCGCCTCCAGGGCGGCGACGCGTCCTCGGACTCCTACTGCTTCCCGTGATCAGCCACACCGGCGTCTGGGTGACGCTGATCGTCCTCGGCTACTACCACGGGATCAACCCGGCGATGGGCTGGCTGTTCGCGGTCTCGCAGGGCCTCCAGCACCGAAGCCGGCGGGCGCTGCTCCGCTCGCTCGTCCCGATCGCAATCGGACACGAGCTGTCGATCGCGATCGTGGCGGTGATCGTGCTGGGGGCGAGCGCCGCGGTGCCGTCGGCCGCCCTGCACATGGGCGCCGCCGTTGTGCTGTTCGCATTCGGCGTCTTCCGGTTCGTCAAGCCCCGGGCGCATTGGCGCTGGACCACGATGCGGGTCAGCGATCGGGAGCTCGCCGTGTGGTCATTCCTCATGTCCACGGCGCACGGCGCCGGTCTGATGGTCGCCCCGGTGCTGATTGGCCTCCAGGGCGTCGGCGAGGCGTCCGTGAATGCCCGCGCCGGCGACAGCCAGGACGTCGGGATGCTCTCGCACGTCCCGCTGCTGCCGAGCGGCATCGGCATCGCGCTGCATGTCCTCACGATGATCTCGGTGGCCGGCGTGATCGCGTTGCTGGTCTACGAGAAGCTCGGCCTCGAAGTGCTGCGGCGCGCGTGGCTGAACACCGACCGGGTGTGGGCACTCGCCTTCTTCATCGCCGCGGCGGTGACCCTGATCACCTCCTGAGCTGCCGGAGGATCTCGTCTACCGCCTCCTCGATTCCGGTCTGCGCGGTGCGGACGTGGACCTCTGCGCACGACGGCGGCTCGTAAGGCGCATCGACGCCGGTGAAGCTCTTGATCTCGCCGGCCCGGGCGCGCGCGTAGAGCCCCTTGGGGTCCCGCCGCTCGCACTCCTGCACCGGGGTGTCCACGTACACCTCGATGAACGGCAGGTCGGCCTCCTGGTGGGCGCGTCGCATGTCGTCACGATCGGCGGCGTGCGGCGAGATCAGCGAGAGCACAGCCACCGCCCCCGAGTCCGCGAACAGCCGCGCCACCTGGCCGACCCGGCGGATGTGCTCGGCCCGGTCGCCGGGCGAGAAGCCGAGGTCGTCTGAGAGCCCGAGGCGGATGTTGTCGCCGTCGAGCAGGTAGGCGGACTGGCCGGCATCGACCAGCCGGCGTTCGAGCGCGGCGGCGATGGTCGACTTCCCGGACGCCGGCAGCCCGGTCAGCAGCACGGTGGCGCCGCGCTGCCGGAGCGCCGCCCAGCGCTCCTTGCGGTCGAGCGCGGAGGGATGCCACGTGACGTCGCGCCGGCCCTCGGGCTTCGGGTGCACGACTCGGGCGCGAGTGACGATGCCGGCGCCGACGGTGTCGTTGCTGTGCTCGTCGATCAGGATGAACGCGCCCATCACGCGGTTGCGAGCGTATGGCTCCGCCAGCACCACCGAGCTCGTGCGCAGGGTCGCTGTCCCGATGTCGTTCAGCTCGAGCGCAGCTGGGTCCAGCTCCTTCTCGAGCGTCTCCGAGCTGGTTCGCTCGTGGATCGCTTGAACGGTGGCGCGCACGGTCCGGGTGGTGTGCTTGAGCGCGTAGCGTCGTCCGGGCCGGAGCGGCTCCTCGGTCATCCAGCAGATCGTGCAGTCGAGCTCGCGGGCCGCCGGCGGGGGGTCATGCGCGGACACGAGCATGTCCCCGCGCCCAACGTCGAGCTGGTCGGCCACCTGCACGGTGACCGACAGGCCCGGAACCGCCTCCGCGGCGTCCGGGTCGAGCGTGTCGAGGGCGCTCACCGTGGTGGCGGCTCCGGCCGGCAGCAGCGTCACCGGGTCGCCCACCCGGATGGTCCCCGCCGCGACGCGGCCGGCGTACAGACGAGCGCCGTCGTCGTGCGCGCGCCCCACCCATTGGATCGGCAGGCGTAGGCGCTCGAGGTCGCGCTCGGCCTGGATGTCCACCTCCTCCAGGTATTCGAGCAGCGAAGGTCCGTCATAAAACGGGGCGGCAGGTGACCGAGTGGCGACGTTGTCGCCGTACAGGGCGCTGATCGGGATGACCACCAGGTCGCGGATCTCGAGCCGTTCGCCGAGTTCCCGCGCCTGGCGCTCGACCGCCCCGAAGCGGGCCTCATCCCAGTCGACGAGGTCCATCTTGTTCACGCACACGACGATGTGGCGGATCCCGAGCAGGGACGAGATCTGGGCGTGGCGGCGGGTCTGCGTCACCACGCCGGTGCGCGCGTCGACCAGCACGACGGCGACGTCGGAGGTCGAGGCGCCGGTGAACATGTTGCGCGTGTAGCGCTCGTGGCCCGGGGTGTCGGCGAGGATGAACGAGCGGCGCGCGGTGGCGAAGAAGCGGTAGGCGACGTCGATCGTGATCCCCTGCTCGCGCTCGGCGCGCAGGCCGTCGGTGATCGCCGCGAGGTCGGGGCCGCCTCCGTTACGGGTGACGTCCTCCAGGTGGTCGGCAAGCAGCGAGCGGGTGTCGACCAGCAGCCGGCCGATCAGCGTGCTCTTGCCGTCATCGACCGATCCGGCCGTGGCGAGGCGCAGCAGCTCGCGCTTGCGGACGCTCATCAGAAATAGCCCTCGCGCTTGCGGACGCCCATCAGAAATAGCCCTCCCGCTTGCGGTCCTCCATCGCCGCGTCGGACACCCGGTCATCCGCGCGGGTCTCACCGCGCTCGGACACCCGCGAGGCGGCGATCTCCCGCATCACTCCGGGGATGTCGCCGGCCCGGGAGCGGACGGCCCCGGTGACCGTGAGGTCGCCCACCGTGCGGTAGCGGACGACCGCTTCCTCCACCCGCTCGCCGTCGCGCGCGGTGATCCAGTCCGACTCGGCCAGCAGGATCCCGTCGCGCTCGATCACCCGGCGCGGGTGGGCGAAGTAGATCGAGGGCAGCTCGAGCCGCTCGGTCTCGATGTAGCGCCAGACGTCAAGCTCAGTCCAGTTGCTGAGCGGGAAGACGCGGATGTGCTCGCCGCGGCGGATGCGCGCGTTGTACAGCGTCCACGGCTCGACTCGCTGCGCGCGCGGCTCCCAATGCCCGAACTCGTCCCGGAACGAGAAGACGCGCTCCTTGGCGCGGGCGCGCTCCTCGTCGCGGCGTGCGCCGCCGAACGCGGCGTCGAACCCGTACGCCTCGAGGGCGTCGAGCAGCGTGACGGTCTGCAGGCGGTTGCGGGAAGCGCCCGGGCGGTCCTCGGCCACCCGCCCGGTGTCGATCGACCTCTGCACCGTGGCCACGATCAGCCGGTGGCCGGCCTCGCGGATGCGCCGGTCGCGAAACTCGATCACCTCGGGAAAGTTGTGGCCGGTGTCGACGTGGAGGATCGGGAAGGGGAGGGGGAGGGGCGCGAACGCCTTCTCGGCCACCCGCAGCAGGGCGATCGAGTCCTTGCCTCCGCTGAACAGGAGCACCGGGCGGCTGAGCTCGGCCACCACCTCGCGCACCACGAACACCGCCTCGGCCTCGAGGGCCCGCAACTGCGAGACGCGGTGGGCGGGGCTGCTCACGCCGGCACCTGTTCGCGACGGTAGCGCTCGGCCCAGCCCGCGGAGAGCTCGTCGCGCTGGCGGGCGAGCGGCGGCTCGGGCAGGTCCGAGGTCGGCAGCCCAAGCGCCCGGAGTACCCTGGCCGCAGCGACACGGGGCGTCGCGTCAAGCTCGTCGTAGTTCACCTCGAGTGCATCGATGCCGCTGCGCTCGAACCAGTCGGTCCAGGCGTCCTCGTGGTCCTGCAGTTGCCTGACCAGGTGGTCGATCGCGGCGAAGCTGTAGGCGGGCGCGCGGGCGCCCTCGGGCGTCTCGCCGGACTCGGGACCGACAGCGTCCGAGTCGCCGGCGCGCCAGCTCTGCGTCTGCACCGCACGCCA
>JAFAXX010000176.1 GCA_019240655.1 Solirubrobacterales bacterium | reverse complement strand
CCAGCGGACGGAAACACCGCCAGCCTACATCCAGAGTTGCCACAACACCAACCGCCAAACAAGGCCGCAGAACAGCCGCAGACCCCACCACCACGGGACAAACCCCCGACCCTTCCCCTACTCAACCGCGGAAAACGGGGCTAGCCGAGCGAGGGCCTCGTCGACCGCGTCCAGTTCGCTGGCGCGACCGACAAGCGCTCCCATCCGCGTCCGCTCATATTGCGTCCGCTCCGCCATCACACTCGCCGGGCGCGAGCCTACCCCGGTCGGACAGCGAAAGCTAGGCCACCGAGCGCGCGCTCCTTTCGGCGCCTCCTGGCGGCTCGCGATAATCGGTCGACGCTGCACAGGGCGACGGCCTGAGCGGCGCAGCGGTTGAAAGCCAGAGCGCCGGTCGCCGTCCGCGCCCGCCTGCGGCGAACGCCCGGAGCCTATGATTTGGCGCCCGGGGGCGCGGGCGGGGTCGATGGGCGTGCGGGGTAGAGGAATTGCCCGATCCCGTCGAGCGGCTCGCCCGGGTCGCGCGGCGCGAACCGACGCAGCTCGTTGTTGACGCTGTAACGCGGGCCGACATATACCATTCCGGCTCGGATGAGCGTGTAGAAGCGGTCGAGCGGGCGCGGCGGCGGCCCGCCCGTCCTGACGCCCCGGACGTCGTACACCCCGCCGTGGCACGGGCAGACGAAGCTCCGAGCCGCGGCGACATACCGGACGGGACAGCCCACGTGAACACAGCGCGAAGAGATCGCGATCACGCGGTCGTACCCGTCCTTGACCGGCTCGTCGATGGTCGGGTTGTGCAAGCGGAGGTAGGCGATCGACCGTCCCGCCTCGCCTGCCCCCGGATCGATGGTGATCACCTCGGGAACGTAGTCCGCGTCGGTGAACCGGGAGATGGAACCGACCTCCTGCCAGTTGTCGGGGGTTTGTTCGAACACCGGGGCGGCCGCAAACCCGAGCGCGGGCAGCGTGAACGCAGCGGCCGCGATCGCGCCCGCCGCGTGCGCCGTGCCGGCCATGAGCCGACGGCGCGTCAGCGTCTCGCCGTCGAAGGCACCGGGGAGCTCAAGGTCCGCGGTCTGCTTCGACCCGGCGTCGCCGCGTCGCCGCCTGCTCATCTTCTCGCCTGCACAGCGCGGTGGCAGGGCGCACGGTTGTATATACTATGAACCATAATACTACGTGGCCTAGCATATCACGAAGCGCACCGAATGTTCTTCAGCGTTCGCCACGCGGCCAGCTGTGAGCCGCGCCGGTCATTTGTGCGAGACGAACGCGCGTCCGGCCGGACCGCGGGCGCGGACCTACCGCGGACCCCGGTGGCGAGGGGAGGGATGGTGGTGATGCCACCGCCATCGCCGCGAGCACGCCAACCGTTCATCCGGACGTTGGCGTGAAGATAAAGAGCGCCGGCGCCTACCACCGAGATCGCGAGCGGGATGCCCGATAGCCAGTCTCGCGGCGTGGTCAAGCTTGCTACTGTTGGGTATAGTATTCCGTTAGTAGTAGACGCGGCCACCTCAGCTTTAGGAGCCGGCCATCACCAGCCGTGAGGCCACCGTGCGCGGGGTGATGGGACGCTCAACGCCGGCGCCGACAAGCACCGCGCGTACACATGCCCGCATGCCGATTACTGACGAGGCTCAACGGCAAGGGCCTGCTGGAGCGCCGGCGCGAAGGAAAGACCGACTGCTAGTGATCTTCCAGCCGGACGCTCGCACCTCCGCCGCGCCTTTGGGTTGACGGTCGTCTCGGCACGTGAGGCGTCTTGCCGCCGGTGCAGCGGTTGGGTCGGTGCACCGGGCCTCGATTGCCTTGACGCTCACCCCACCGTCTCGGTGATCGCCGGCTGGCGACCCGAGGCTTTCTGCGCCGGGTATCTGGAACCGACGATCTACATCTCCCGGGGCGCGGTCGATCTGCTAAGCACTCCCGAGCTCAAGGTCGTGCCCCTACGACAACCCATAGCACTGCCGCGAGGGCGCTCGGCCGCCCCGGTATGCTTGGTCGCAGGAGATGTCCGCGACCTTCGACAGCGAGTTCGCGCCGGAAGCTGTTCCCATCTCCGAGACCCATGCCGCTCAGCAAAGGGCGATCGGCGCCCGCCGGTTCTCGTGGGCGGAAGGGCTGCTCGCGATCCTGGCTCTGGTTTCGTTCGTTGCGGTGTTCATGCGGCTGTTTGAGCGCTGGCGCGTGAGCCCCCTGGCGGTCTCACACCGCATCGCGATCCTCGGCCAGAGACTGAGCTATCCGATCGGGAACCTCGCCGCGATAGTCGTAGTTGCCCTCGCGCTGCTCGGAGCGATCGTGGTCGCGATCGTGATCGCCGGCGCGATGCGAGAACTCAGGGCAAGTAGCCGCTTCTGCCGCGACCTGGCGGCAGGCCACCCGGTGGCGGTCAAGGATGGGTTCGTCATCGATGGCGAACGTCCGCGGGCCTTCTGCGCCGGCCTCCTCAGACCCCACGTGTACGTGACGACGGGGGCGCTGGCGATCCTCGACGAGGAGGCGCTGGAGGCGGTGCTGGCGCACGAGCGCCACCACGCCCGGCGCCGTGATCCCCTACGACTCGCCGCCGGCCGCGTGCTCGCGCGAGCGCTGTTCTTCCTCCCCGGGCTCGCGGAGCTCGGCCGCCGGCGCGAGACCCTCTCCGAAATCAGCGCGGACGAGAGTGCGATCGACGCAGCGCCAGCGAACCGGTCAGCGCTCGCGCGGGCAATGCTGAGCTTCATCGACTCTCCCGCGGCCGGTGAGTCAGTGGGAGTCGATCCAGCCCGCGTGGATCACCTGCTCGGCGAGGCCCCTAGCTGGCGGTTTCCGGCATTCACGTTCCTGCTGGCCGTCTTCCTACTCGCGCTCCTCGCCGCGCTGGCTGTCCTGGCCGGGCAGGAGGCAGCAGGCTCGGCGTCGCTGGCCCTACCCTTCCTTTCGGCCCAGCCCTGTGTGGTCGTTCTCGCGCTCCTTCCCGCCGGACTCGCTCTTGTCGCGATCGCCCTTGCGCGGGTGAGGCGAGGCGGCACCGCGATGCTCGAGTCGTCCGTCGACTGATCAGGCTGCCCGCGGCGGCGCGCCGGCTCGCTCGATCTCCACAGGCACTGCGCCGGTTCGCAGGTTGCTGGCGGCGGAGGGAAGGGTTTGTGCGTCTGCGGCGTCTAATGCCCAGGAACAGAACGTTATGACGGTCTGTCGTAGCCGACCTACGGCCGCGGCCGGATCGAGGCCCGGCAATGAAAGGGAGACGAGCATGCACACGCAGGACATAACACTTCCCGCCACCGGACACGCCAGTTCCGGCGCGTCAACCGAAGAGGATCTCCAGGCGCACTGGCGTCGGGTGGTGGGCCGCCGCTCGTTCCTAAAGGGAATCGGGCTCGCGGGGGCGGCGGCGCTGCCAGGAAGCGCGCTGCTCACCGACAGCGCGTTCGCCAGCACCGGAGCGCTGACCAAGGGTGACGTTGCGATCCTCCGGTTCCTGGCTGCCGCCGAGTTGATCGAGAGCGACCTGTGGACGCAGTACGCAGAGCTCGGAGGCGTCAACGGCGGAAACCAGGCCTACATGGCGGCACTGCAGAACCTCGACTCCGACATGCCGCAGTACATCGCCGACAACACCGACGACGAGCTGAGCCACGCCGCCTTCCTGAACGCCTACCTGAAGTCAAAGGGCGCCCGCCCGGTCAATCTCGACGAGTTCCGCACGCTGCCGAGCAGCAAGGCGACGGGCGCCAGGCAGATCGGCCGGCTCACGAACCTGATGGCGCTCGATGTCGACACCAGCTGGTACGTGCGCTATCGCAGCACCCAGAACCCCGACCTCGGCGCCCACTTCCCGCAGGCAGTCACGATCCGCGGCCAGGCGGCGATTCCTCTCAACGACACCGACACCCCACCCGGGCTCCCCGCGCCGGTCCCTCCGGTCGGCGCCCAGGAGACGCGGATGCAGGCGATCGCCAACACCGCCGGGTTTCACTTCGCCTACATCGAGCAGGGCGGTTCGAGTCTGTACAGCATCATGGCGCTCAAGGCGACGAGCCTCGAGGTGCTGCGGATCATCGTGAGCATCGGCGGGGTTGAGACCAATCACTTCTCGCTGTGGCACGACAAGGCGGGTAACGCGGTCGCCCAGCCGCTCGCCGGCGTCACCGATCCGGAGACTGGGGTCACCTTCCCGGACCTGAACGCCAAGGGCGGGGAGCTCAACCAGACCAACCTGATCCTGCCCGAACCGGCCAAGTTCCTGCGCGGTCTCCCCGCGTGCTCGATCGTGCGCCCCACGCTCGATCGGCTGGGCGGCGCGGTGGCCACGATCAACAGCTTCACCGCCGACAGGCTGTTCGAGGGCCAGTCGCCGAAGTTCTTCCGCACGGTCCTGAAGCTGGCTCGTGAGGCGGACGCCGCCAGTCGCGGAGCCGTGTAGCACGATCGCCCTAGACACACAGAGAGGACAACCCGTTGCTCACCTCAATCCTTGAACCCAGCCACGTGATCGTGATCCTGGTCGTCGCGCTTCTGGTCCTCGGCCCCAAGCGCCTTCCCCATGCCGGGCGCGCACTCGGCCAGGGCCTGAGTGAGTTCAGATCCTCGATCGGCGGTCGCGAAAGCGATGAGCGCTGATGGGCGGACGTACGACGGAGCCGGAGCGATGCCAAAGCTGTGCTTGATCACCGTCCCCGGCCTCGAGGTCCGCTCGGACTGGCGGCTAGTCCACGACAGCCTGCTCGACGAGTTCCCGCAAGTGGCCGACGTGCTGGCCACGACCATGAAGGAGACGATCCTGGTCGTTTACGAGGGGGTGGACGGCGGCGACGCCGGCCGGTGGCTCGATACGGTCAGCGAGACGATCCTCAACCGCAGAAACAGCCGCAGTGCACGCGAGCACCTCACGCGAGCAGGCGAGCTGACGCCACAGGAGACGGGTTCGCGATCCCCCGCCCGCGCCCGCTGGGTCGGGTTCTTGAAGTGATGGAACGTCGCCCGACTGCGACTCGGCGGGTGCTGGCGAGCTGCCCGCCATCTCTTCTCGTCGCCGTCCTCGTAGCCGCTTGCGGCAGCGCAGCGACGGGCAGGACCGTCACCCCAGGGTCGCATGGATTGGCCCGATGGCTCGCATTTGCGCACCTGCGACGACCACTCGACCTCGTGGCCGGCGAGGACGGCCGGCGGATCGTGACGGCGGCCGACGGACGGCTCTGGCTGCTCGCCGCAGGCGGCACCCTGAAGCCGTTCGCCCAAGGCCCCGGCGGGTACAGGAGTCCGGGCGGAGAGGAGCCATACATCGCCCTCTCGCCGGGCGGCTGCTACCGGACTCGGTCCGTGTACGCGCTTCGGCTCGTCTCGGGCCGCGGTGTCGTCGCGGTCTCGGCCGGCGGACACGCAACGCGGTTCGCCAGTCTGCGCGCGCCGGGCTTGATCGACGGGATCGCGTTCGACACGACGGGAGACTTCGGGCACAGGCTGCTCGTGACGATCAACGCAGGCTCCAGGACCACCGTCGACGCGATCGACTGCGCCCGCGGCGTACACACGATCACCCGCACGGCGCCCCGAGTCGAGGGTGGAATCGCGGTGGCGCCAGCGACTTTCGGGCGCTTCGCGGGGGACCTGATCGCTTCCAGCGAGTCATCCGGACGCATCTACGGGATCACACCCCGGGGCATCACCCGTCTGGTCGCGGGGTCCGGGCTCCCCAGTGGAAACGACATCGGAGTGGAGAGCGAGGCCTTCATCCCGCGAGGCCGCGGTCTCGACGCGCTCCTCGCCGACCGCCTCACGCCGGGCAACCGCCATCCGGGTGATGACCTCGTGCTGAGGACTCGCGCGCGCGCGCTCCGCGCCGCCGGCGCGCGCCCGGAGGACCTGCTCGTCGCCACAGAGGGCGGTGCACTGACGGACGCCATCAGCTGCACCGCCAGCGGCTGCCGCGTACGGCTCGTCGCGGTCGGGCCCGCGATCGCGCACGCCGAGGGCCACATCGGCTTTGCCGAAACCCGCTAACGACGCTGCGTGGTGCGCTGGGTCCGCATCTTGGCGATCCGAACGAAGAAGTATCCACTACGTCCTATAGTAGCTATCCGGCTGAGCGCCCCGGCAGCACGCCTCGATCGGTCGCCAGTCGGCGGGCGGCAGCGTCATTGAAGGCCGACGTCGGCCGACGCGATCCGATGGGTGGCAACTACACGCCGTCGTCGCCTTCGGCTATCCTAATCTCGATGCCACGCTCGCGCGCGTCTACAGTGCCTCCGGCCTTGCATGAGCTCGAGGCGGAGATCATGGAAGAGGTCTGGCGACAGGGCGAGACGACGGTCAAGCTGGTGATGGAGGCCTTGAACCGCGAGGCGAAACCGCCGCGCGCGTACACCACGTACATGACCGTGATGCGGCGCCTGAACCACAAGGGGCTGCTTGACCGCAGGAGAACCGGCCGGCAGGACACGTACGCGCCGAGGCTCAGCCGCGAGCAGTACCAGGAGCTCCGCGCCGGAGCTGAGGTTCGGGGGCTCGTCGACGAGTTCGGCGACGTCGCCCTCGCCCACTTCGCAAAGAGTCTTTCGGGCCTGGATCCGGCCCGCCGACGCCAGCTCCGACGCCTCGCCGGCGGCCGCTAGCCCCGTTTTCCGCGGCTGGTGCGGAGTAGCTGGGGCGGCTGTGGCCGGTGGTTTGGGGGGTTGGGGGGTGTTTGCGCTGTCGAGTGCACGGGCGTGTTGTGGCAACTTGGGCGTTAGTCTGGAGGTCTTTCTGTCCGCCGAGTGCCCTAGGGTTGGGGCAACATGTTCGTCAAGGAAACGAAGGTGAGACGAGGTGAGCGCAGTTATACGTATGTTCAGCTCGTCGAGGGTTATCGCGATGGGCAGGGCCGAGTGCGCCATCGTGTTGTGGCAAACCTCGGGCGGAAGGAGGCCTTGAAGGAGTCAGGCCAGCTCGAGGCGTTAGCCGGATCGTTCGCCCGGTTGGACCCGCCGATGGTGGGGGTCAGGCGGGAAGTCGGGGCGCTTTTGTTGGCCTGGCGGTTCTTGGGAGAGTTAGACGTCGTCGGGGTGGTCGATCGCTCGCTGCCGCGCAGCCCGCGCTCGCAGCTGTCGGTTGGCGAGGTGGTGGCGGCGCTGATCGCGAGCCGGTTGTGCTCGCCCTCGCCGTTGTACGACCTCGCGGGTTGGGCGTCCGGTGCGGCGGTTCATGAGCTGCTGGGGATCCCGGCTGGGCTGCTCAACGACGACCGGCTGGGGCGCGCGTTGGAGCTGTTGGCGGTGTCCGCGGAGAACGTGCGCGGCGCGGTGGCGGCGCGCGCGATCGAGCGCTTCGGCGTGGATGCCGGTCGCCTGCACGTCGATCTGACCACGATCCGCGTCCACGGCGCCTATGAGGAGTCCGCGCTGGTGGCTAAGGGCTGGGGGCCAGATCGTCATGTGCGCCGCCAAGTCCGCACCTTGCAGGCCGCCACGCCGGACGGCGTGTCGGTTTATTGGCGGCCGGCTCCCGGCAATGCGTCGGAGCTCTCGCTCGTGGCCCACAGTCTGGAGCGGCTGGTGCGGATGACCGGCCCGGCCGGCCTGGTGGTGTGCGACTCGGCATGCGCGAACCCCAAAACGCTGGCGCAGATCCACGACGCCGGGCTGCGCTTCGTCGTGCCCCTCAGAGCCTCAAGCGGGTTCGGCGAGAAGTTCCGCTCAGAGGTCGGGCACGAGGCGCTCAAGCCGCTGCGCTACAGCGCCGCCCGTGAGGCACGCCTGCCTAACAGCCAGCGCCCGCGCTACCGCGGCTGTCTGGGTGACTGGACGCTGATCTGCCCCGAGGATCGGCGGGAGCTCGCGGTGCGCGTGGCGTGGATTCACTCCTCAGAAGCGGGCCGCGAGGTCGCCGCCGCCCGCGAACGCGCGCTGGCCAAAGCCGAAGCCGAACTCGACCGAGTCAAGCGCGGACTCGGCGGCCGCTACTACCCCACCCGCAAACACGTCGAGGACAGGATCGCGAAGATCACCGGCCCCAGTATCCAGAAGCTGCTGATCATCCAGACCGCCACCCGCAACGGCAAACCGACCCTCACCTGGCAGCGCGACCGCCACGCGATCGCCGAGGCAGCCACGACCGACGGAATCTACGCACTGGCAACCAACCAACCCGGCCGCCTCACCGCCCTCTCAGTGCTGCGCCAATACAAGGACCAAGAGATCGTCGAGCGTCGCCACCGCGACGCCAAACACACCCTCAAAGTCCGGCCGATCTTCCTACACAACGACGACCGCATCCACGCGCTCATCAGCATCGTCGGGCTCGCGCTACTGATCTTCGGCCTGATCGAAACCCAGACCCGCCACGCGCTCGGCACCGGCGAGCAACTCCCAGGACTGCTACCCGAAGGCCGCGCCGCGATACCGACCGGCGCCAACATCCTCGCCGCCTTCCAAGGACTCGGCCTCACCTACACACCCGCCGGGATCCGCCTCGACCGCCTCACCCACACCCAACGCCGGATCCTGGACCTCCTCCAAATCCAGCCACCCTGGCCCGAGCAAGACACCTAACCCCCCTGAACTGCGGAAAACGGGGCTAGCCGGGGCCGACGAGGTCTTCGCAATGCCGACCCTGACCTGATCGACAACGCGCCGCTGGGCACAAGCGGCGTGCTCGTCGCCGGCCAAGCGCGCCCAGTTTCCACCCCGAGACACGCTTGACCCGCCACATGCTTCCGGCCGATCGCAGAACGTGACCGGGCTTGATCTACGACGGATCATAGTGCTATGGTGCGTAGTAGATCGTTCCTCGATGATCGGAGATCTTGTGACCAACCGCATCGTCCTGGTCGCCACCGCCGGCGCCCTGCTCGCGAGCCTCGCGATGACTGCCATCGCGAACGGACGTACCGCCCGGCACCGTCACGGCGTCCGGCGTGCGCGCCTCGCCACAGACAACCCCGACCAGGTGGTCCAGTGGAACCAAGAGCTGCAGAAAGTTCTCGCAGCTCCCGGCGCCCAGCCAGCATCGATTCATCCCACCCGCACGCTGGCGATCACCCACATCGCTGTGTACGACGCAGTCAACGGGATCCGTCGCGGTGGCGAACCACTGGTGGTCAACCTTGACGGTCCCCGCAGCGCCTCGGCCGAGGCTGCCGTCACGTCCGCCGCACGCACCGCGCTGGACGCCTTGCTTCCCAGCCAGCAGTCCACCATCGACGCGTTCTTCCACGCGTCGCGGGCCAAAATCGGCTCGGATGAGCACGTCAAGCGAGGCGTTCTCTTCGGCGAGCGGGTGGCAACGGCCGTGCTGGCCGCCCGGGCGAACGACGGCGCGGCCGGGACTCCCCCGGTCTTTACTCCCGGCAGCGGCCCCGGCGAGTACCGACTGACACCGCCCACGTTCGCGCCCGCCGCCTTCACTCAAACACCCCACGTCACTCCGTTTGCGCTCGAGACCGCAAGCCAGTTCCGCCCGGCACCACCGCCGACGCTGACGAGCCCAAGTACGCGGCGGACTTCAACGAGGTGCACTCCCTCGGCGAGCTGAACAGCGTGACCCGCAGCGGCGATCAGACGGCGATCGGCAAGTTCTGGGGCGCCGCGCCGATTTGGATCGTCTGGAATCAGATCGCCGACCAGGCCGCCCTCGGCTTCGGCAATACCCTCGACCAGAGCGCCCGCCTGTTCGCGCTGCTTGACACGAGCCTGGCGGACGGCGCGATCGCCCTATACGACGCGAAATACGCCTTCCACCGCTGGCGTCCCATCATTGCGATCACCGCACCGGACCAAGGCAATCCCAACACGACGGCCGACCCCAACTGGGTGCCCCTCGCCAACACCGCAAACGACCCCAGCTACCCGGGTGCTCATGCCACCTTCAGCGTGGCCGCCGCCACCGTGCTCGAGGACTTCTTCGGCACCGACGTCTTCTCGTTCTCGCTGACGAACCCATCAGTGGGCCTTATCCGGACCTTCACCAGCTTCTCGACGGCCTCCGACGAGGCGTCCGCAAGCCGCATCTTCGCCGGACAGCATTTCCGCTACGACGAAGAAGCGGGGCAGACGCTCGGCAGTCAGGTGGCTGACTTCGTGGTCGACCACGCACTGCTCCATACGGACAACCAGCGCCGGTAGAGATCGCGAGCCGACATTGACCTTCGCATGTGCCCCGTCGCGTCCCCGCGTTTCCCCCCGACACATGCCGCGCGCGTCGCGTGCGCCGGCCGCCGGGGCGCAGGATGAGAACCCCTGACGGACGACATCCGATGACGCAAATCCTGAACCTAGGCGTCGCTGCGGCATCACCGCTCAGCACCACCGGAGAGGCCGGACTCCGCTCGCGCGCGATCGCGCCAGGCGGCGGTCTTGGGGCGGTCGGTACCGGTGTCGGGGTCGGGACGGTGTCGGGATCGGCATGATCTTCAGGGCGGTCATCGATTCGGTCACCCGCCAGTCTGGAATGCGGGCGGAGATCACCAGCATCCAGTGGCTCGGGTTCGCCCTAACGGAGGCGGTCTTCCTCTACGCCTGGTCCCGGGGTTACCCGTGTATGTGCTCTAAATGCGTGCTCGTCGCCGGCCACTGCGAGGGTGGGGCGACCGCCTCACGCGCGTGCCGCTCCGCGTGCTCCCAGTCGTCCCGGCTCAGAAATGGATCGCCAGCACAATGTCCTCGCGTCGCTCCTGGCGACCGCCTCCGGATTCACGGTTCAGCTCGGGGAGTCGATCCTCACCGCGGGGCGCGGCGCCTTCGAGGTCGCGCGGTCCCAGCAGGGAGTAGCCCAGAGTGAGCAGTCGCCAGGAGCGCAAGCACGAGGCGCGTGCCAACCGACTCGAGCGTGAAGCCGAGCTCAGAGCCAAGGCACGGCGCAAGCGGCGGCTCGCCGGAGCGAGCGCCTTGATTCTCACCGCCGCTTCGGTGGCCGCCGCGATCGCGCTCGTCGCGAGCGGCGCAGCTCGCATGTCCTCCGTGTCTGGATTGACCTCCCGGGATTTCGAGCCTCTATCGGTACTTGGAAAGCTGGAGTCGCACGGCTCACCGGGCGCGCTCGGCCCAGAGGGCGTCCCGATTCCCCAAGCTCCGGACCTCACGCGCCGCAGCGCCACCAGCGCAAGCTCCCCGGTCGACGCAATCCAGTGTCTAGGCGCCGAACAGCTCCTGTTTCACATCCACGCACACCTGACCGTGTTCGTGAATGGCGCCGCGACGCGGATTCCGTACGGAATCGGCATCCGACAGCCGCAGGTCACCGCGACGCCCGCCGGGCCATACGTCGGCGGCGGCACCTGCTTTTACTGGCTGCATACTCACGCCGCCGATGGGATCATCCACATCGAGTCACCGATCGCCCGCACGTTCACGCTCGGTGACTTCTTCGACGTCTGGGGACAGAAGCTCGGCCCCAACCGAGTCGGACCCAGCGCCGGCCCGGTGACGGCGCTGCTGGGCGGCCGGGTCTACCGCGGCAACCCACGCGACATCCCGCTGACCGCGCACGGGCAGATCCAGCTCGAGGTCGGACGACCACTCGTCGCTCCAGTCTCGATCACCTTCCCCGCAGGCTTATAGGGCCCGAATTGAACGCGACCGAGGTATGCGGCTTGCGAAACCTGGCAGGCGAGAGCTCAGGCGCTCGGCACCGGCTGCCTGGGATGGCGGAAGCCTCGGAGGGTCGCGGGGCTCGTCCGCGCTCCCTCGCTGTCCCGGTCGATGGATGCCTCGTCGCGCCCGGCCTAGTAGGCATGATGCCGCCGTGACGGACGCTTCCGCCGCGACGGCGAGTTCGACACTCTTTCAAATCGGAGGCGATGAGCGCGATCAAGGCTCATCCTCGAGGCCGGGCTGTCTGGTTGGAATTCGGAGACTGAAGAGCACGGCGATCAACGCGATAACGGCTAGTACCGACAACGATGAGCGCAGCCCGGAGATGCTTGCGGTCGCGTTCTGGTTGACGATCGCGTTGGTCGCCTCGGGGGAGACCCCGGCTTTGGAAAGCGCGCTCTTCAGATCGGCGTCAGATACGAACGGAACACCGCTCGCCAGTTCGACGTTGGCTTTGGACTTAACCTCGGCGGGGACGGCGAAGTTGTTCTTAATGCCGGTCATGAAAGATGTGGTGAGGGTGGCAATGAGCACGGCGCCGGCGAGCGCGGTGCCGATCGACGCGCCGAGGTTGGTAACGGTGTTCTGAAGACCGCCAACCTCGCCGCTCTGCCGATCGGGAACCGACGAGACGGTGACCGCTCCGAGCTGTGATGCCAACGCGCCGACACCGAGACCCGCGAGCAGCATCGGCCAGGTCACGATCTCGGGGCCCGCGCCGGCATCGAGCGCGGCGACCATCACCACGATCCCGGCGAGCAGCGCCAGGAAGCCGATTTCCACCACGCGGCGTGGGGACGCGGTCGGGAAGAGCTTGGGGACCCCCGCGGCGGCCAATAGAAGCGTGATCGACAGCGGCAGTAGCCGGACCCCGGTCGCGATCGCGGATAGTCCCAGGGCCACGGAGAGAAACAGCGGCACTGCGAAGAACAGGCCGGCTTGCAGCAGATACTGGAAGAAGAATGATGTCAGTCCAGCCCGCAGCGTCGAGTTGCGCAGTATCGCGGGGTTCACCAGCGGCTCTCCACCGCCGCTGAGCCGGTGCTCCTCCCACGCGATGAACAGGTAGAGGACGATGCCGCCGCCCAGAATCAGCCAGATCGTCGGTGAAAGGCCCAGCCATTCAGGCGCGCCCAGCTTGGGCTGAACGAATCCCCAGGCGCCTGATCGGAGGATGCCGAACACGACCAGGCCGAGGCCGAGCGCCGACAGCACGGTCCCGATCAAGTCAAGCGGCACCCGCGTCTCGGGCGCTACGTCGGCGATCCGGCGAGCAAGGGCAAGAATCGTCAACACGATCAGGACCTCGCCGACGAACACCCACCGCCAGGACAGGTAGGTGGTGAACAGCCCACCGATCAGCGGCCCCGCGGCGACCGCGATCGCGCCCGCTGAGGCAACCAGTCCGTACGCGCGCGGACGTCCCTCCGGGGAGAAGTTCGAAGCGATCAAGGCGACGATCGCGGGCAGGATCAGCGCCGCGCCCAGACCCTCCAGGCACGACCACCCCAGGATCAGCACGGGGAGGTTGGGCGAGATCGCGGTGATCGCCGACCCGCAGCCGTAGATCACGCAGCCGAGCGCAAACGCGCGCTTGCGCCCCACGATCTGGCCGATCTTCCCTCCGGTGATCATGAACGCTGCCATCACCAGCGTGTAGAGCGTGATCGCCGTTTGAATCCCGGTCACGGTCGTGCCCACGTCCTTGGCGACGGTTGCGATCGACACGTTCATCACCGAGCTGTCGAGCGTCATCAAGAACTGCCCCGCGGCCAGCGTCACCAGGACTGTCCCAGCCGCGCTCGCCTGACGCCCCGAGCTCTCCGTCACGCCGCCACGCTACCAGCAATACGATCGCGCCCGGTGAGCGCGGCGCGCTCCGTCCCTGCGTCCGCCCACCCGAGCGTCGAAGCCAGCCGACCGGCCCCGGGCCACGGCGAGCACCGCACACCCGGCAGCCTGACAGCTGTCGTGGGGCGCGACGCTCTCGCTTTTCTTTTTGGACGAGCAGCTGGTGGCGATGCGCGTGGCGGGAAGCCTGCTTTTTGGCAGGCGGCGGTATTTGGGTGTGGTGCCGTCCGGCTACCCGGACGCGAGAGTCGAGCAGTTGTCGGGTGCGGCGGCGTTTTTGAACCGGCTCTCAGTCCAGCTCAGCAGGTACGGAATCAGTGGAGAGTTGGGCTCCACGAGAGGGACATGGCCCAGCCCGGGGTACGTGCGGTACTCAAGCTTTTCGCCGGCCCGGCAGAGTTTGCGGGCGAAGGTCGTCTGGACGCTCGGAAGGACGAGCGAGTCAGCTTCTCCCTGCGCGATCAGTGTCGGGGTCTGGGTGACTTGGCTTGGCAAGTTCTGCGCAATGTGAGTGCCGAGTGGTCCTGCCGTGAGGTGCTGGCTGAAGATCTGCTCGCCGGTAAGAACCGCTGGGAGAGACAGCAGGGTCGCGGGCTCGCTAAGGCAGCGTCCAACGACTGCGCGCACTACGGTCCGGGCGCTGGCACGGACGTATGCGTTGAATGAGACGTCGGAGTAGGCGTTGCTGTAGCCCGCGACCATGAGGCTGGCGAACAGCATGCCGGCCTTGCTGCCCTCGAGACCGTTCGCGAGCGACAACGTGTCCGAGGCGGGCGCGAGCGCGGCCACGCCGCTCAGTGGCACGTCGGGCGCGTAGCTCGGCTGCTCGATCCCGGTCCATAGTGCGCCGCCGCCGCCCTGGGAGTGGCCCCACACGACAGTCTGATTGCTGAGCTTGATCGAGCTCAGCTGCCAGGCTGCGCGCACGGCGTCGAGCGCGGAGCGCGCCTCAGGGGCGCCAACGAGGTAGGGGTGTGGCGGCGACGCCCCGAGGCCCAGGTAGTCCGGCGCGACGAGCGCCCAGCTGTGCGCGAGGACCTGGTCTTGGATGAACATCGCTCCGGCGGTGAAGGGGTCCTTCAGGATCGACGGCGCGCACTTCTGCGCGACGCCGGTGGTGCCGTGCTCCCAGAGCACGACCGGCACCGGCCCGGCGGGAGCGGTCGAGGAGACGACGACGAGCCCGCTGCCCGCAGTGATCTTCCCGTTCAGCCCGGTGGTGGTGTAGAGGATCCGCCATGCCCGTGACTCGGTGGGCATGCCCTGTGTCGTGTTTTCGTAGCGCAGCAGGACGCCGGGCTTGTCGGGCAGCGTGCCCGACCAGGTATAGAAGGACGGGATCGTCGGCGAGCCCTTGTGCACCAGCGCGCTGATCAGCACAAGCACGAGCGCGAACAGCAGCGCCACGGTCGCCCGCAGGCCGCGCAGCCACATCCGCGGCCGGCTCGTCGACGGCGCCTTCTCGGGCTTCCGGCTGCGTACCGCCCGGAGCACCTGGCGGGCGCCGTAGACGATCGCCACCGGGCCGACGAGCAGCGCGATGACCAGGGTCGTGACGTCCGGCCAGGCGAGGGCGAGAATCCCGAACACGATGGCTGCCAGCCCGCCGACGATCGCGCTGTAGCGCTCCTCGACCTGCGCGCGCCAGGTGGCGCTCACGCGCGCCACGCCACTGAGGAGCATCCCGATCCCGACCACGATCGCGATTCCGCGCACGGTCAGCCCCGGGACGAGCGCCGCCACGACCCCCGTCGCCACCAGCAGTCCGCCCGCCAGTCGCTCCGCACGCGGGGAGTCCGTTTCGGCGCTGCCGAGCAGCTCGCTCACCCCAGCCAGGATCAGGCTCGCCGCGACGAAGAACGTGAGCGCGTCCAGTGAGGTGAACGGCCGCAGCGTCAGCGCCACGCCGACCGCAATCGCAGCCACACCCACGGCAAACTGAACGACCCGAAGCTGGCCGGTCCCCGTCCGCGCCTTCATGCGCTCAGCATCGTAACCCGAGGGCCGACACGGGCGAATTCACACCTCGACGGCGATGATCGCTCTGCGGGCCCCGGCGAGTGGGCATTCCGGTTCGCGGCCCGTCGTGTCGCCAGGCCGGCCTCGCGCACGATCGGTCGTTCGACATCGGATACACAGCTCCCCGTCGACGTGACGCGATCCATCAATCTGGACGACACGTCCGCGCAGAGCGCTCGGCGCACCGTCGCCGATCAGCGCGACGCGATCCTGCAGCGGGTGAACAACATGAGTAGTACGACGCGTACGTGCAAGAGCGCCTCCAGCACCGCGATCACGGACATCAGATCGATGGCGACGGTGGCGATCCTGCCGGTCCCGCTCAACTGCTCGAGCCGCGCGAAGCGCAGTCCTCGGCCCGCGAGCGTGACGCCCCCCAGACCGACCGCGAGCCACAGCGCCGTGCGCAAGCACACCGACAGCGCCGCATATGATCGGCCGCACGGGTTCGCGGCCGGCTCGGCCACCCGCTCGGAGGAAACACTCCACATCAGTGCGGCTACTCGCGCCGGTCGGAAAGCGGCTTGCTGTGGCCGCGCTCGATTCGTCGTCCCGCGAAGTTGCCGATGAGGATCCCGATCACCGTCACCAGGTACAGCTGTCCGGTCAGCATCTCCAGCACGGCGAGCGCGTGACCGACCGGGCGCGTGGTCGTGTAGTCACCAAAGCCCGTCGTGGTGAGGACGGTAAATGAGTAGTACACGCGGTCCCCGTTCGTCACGGTCCCGCTCCCGCTGAAGAACGAGCCGCCCTCGACGTGGGCCGCGACGTTGAGCGCGGACGCAAACAGCAGACCGATCAGCAGATAGATGGCAAGCGCGCCCGCGACGACCTGAGCCGTGACGCCCTGCTTCATTGTCAGTCTGAACAGCGCGCCGACGATCACGACCGGAGTGGCCGCGAGAAACAGCGTTCCGATCGCGAAAGCAACCGTTGCCGAGAACGCTCCGGACGCGATCCCTCCTACGGCAATGACCGCGAGCAGGCCCACCAGCACGGTGCGGAAGCGGCGGACCGACGATGTCGCTCGCGAGGTCGCGACCGCCACCATCAAAGCCCCCGCCGCCAGCCCGACGGCGACTGCACGGGCCCAGCTCGCGTCGGGCGCCAGCACCTGGAACAGGAGCTGCGTCAGGACCACCACGAACACTGCGCCGTACCGCAATTGAGCTGCGTCTCGGACGACCCCGCTCGTGTTTGCCGCGCTAGCGGTCATCCGTCCACTCGCAAGCTAGCCGGCCGCGGTGGCCGCGAGCGCGACCGCGAAACCGAGCGAAGTGGTCAAGCCCGCGGGACGCCGGCCCAGTTCGAATGCCTCGGGCGTCATCGCCGAGCCGAGCATGGTGAGGACGGCGCCGCCGGCGAAGGCCTGCACGAATGCGATCGTGCCTTCGGGGGCGTGTTCGACAGGAAGACCGCTGCAATGATCGCCACACCTCGTCCTCTACCGCCGATCAGGCTGACGCCGATTATGAGCGCTTCGGGGATCCCGTCGAGGATCGTACCGAGCACGATCGAGCGTGCCGCCCCGGTCTCGGGCCCGGCTGCCAGCACGATCGAGCGCGCCGCCGCGGCCTCGGGCCCGACTGCCAAGCGCCAGGCGCGCGCCTTCGAGGTCGACGACCTCGAACGTGATCGGCGCCCACCGAGCGATCGCGTCGGGCTCGGTCAGCGGCGCGAGCGTGAGCAGGAAAGCGCGCCCTGACGGCGAGTGAGGCCGGGTGTTGATACTGCCGCGGCAACGGTTGCTCCCGTGCCTGGCGCTAGCCTTCGTGTTATGTATGAGGCAGATGGCACTGAGCGCGCGGGCGCCGGCGCAGCCCGGGTGGGCGGTCCGGCGGGTCTAGGCCGGAGAATGAGGCAAGCGGCGAGGGTGTCGGTGGCGGCGGTGCTGGCGGCGCTTGTTGCTGCCTCACCGGCGGTGGGGCGAGCCGGCGGAGGGAGCTCGGGGTTTGGTGGCGGCGGCCGCGGCGGTGGAGGGTTCGGCGGTGGAGGGCTCGGTGGGCGCGGGCATTTCATCTTCATTCCCGTCGGTGGAGGAGGTGGACTGCTCCTGTTCGTCCTCGTGATGGTGATCATCTTCCTGGTGCTGCCGCGGATGCTGAGATGGTGGCGCGGCCAGCAGGCTGCGGGCGTGGCGGCGGGCCGGCGGGTAGCACAGCGTCAGCGGCGCGTCGAGCTTGCCGCCGCCGAGGCGGCCGAAGACGACGCCGCGTTCGCCCCCGAGCACGTCCGCGCGCAGGCACGTCGCTTGTATTTGGACATCCAGGCGGCGTGGGACGCTGGCGATCGGGCGCGGCTGCGTCAGCTTGTTGCGCCCGAGTTGCTGGCCGAATGGGAGCGGCGCCTGGAGGATTTCGAGCGCAAGGGCTGGCGCAACCGCGTGCAGCCGCTCGGTCAACCGTCGGTCGACTACGTCGGTCTCAGCCACCGCGGCGACAAGCGAGCCGATCGTGTGGTGGTCCGCATCGAGGCTCGGCTGCGCGATTACGTCGAGGATGCGTATGGGCAACGGGTGCGTCGCGTTGACACGGCGGGCGACGTCAGTCACGTACGCGAGTTCTGGACGCTGGCTAAGCGCGACGGCCACTGGATCCTGCAATCGATCGAGCAGGGCGCAGAGGGCACACATCAGCTAACCGACCGAATCGTGGCGACGCCTTGGGGCGACGAGCAGGCGATGCACGACGAGGCGCTCGTCGAGGGCGCCGTGCAGGAGGCGGTACCCGAAGGAACGAGGCTCGCCGAGGTTGCCGACCTCGACTTCGCGGGTGACGCCCGTGCCGCCGCGCTCGACCTCTCACTCGCCGACGGCAGGTTCGCGCCTGACGTGCTCGAGGTTGCCGCTCGCCGCGCGGTCGCCGCATGGGTTGACGCGGTCGACGGCGATGACGGACCGCTGCTCGCGGTCGCCCGGCCCGATGCCGCGCGGGAGCTGCTGCACCCGGGGGACCCCAGCCGGCGCACGCGGCTCGTAGTCCGCGGGCTTCAGTTGCGTCGCATCACGATCGTGTCGCTCGACGCCGCCTCGGAGCCGGCGACGATGACGATCGACGTCGAGCTTTCCGGCCGTCGCTATCTCGAGGATCGCAACACGGCGGCAGTCGTTGCCGGAAGCCAGTCTCGCCAGACGACGTTTACCGAGCGGTGGACACTCGGGCTCGACGGAGCCGTTGACCAGCCGTGGCAGATCGTAGCCGTCGGCACGCCGGCGACACGACGCTGATCAGCGAACGCCGAGAGACTAAGCGGCCGAGCTCAGCGGCGCCTGGCCAGAGTTGTGCCGGCGGGAGTCGTCGGTGCCGGCCGCTCGTGGACCGCCGCTGCCGGCTCGGCATGCTCGCGTAGTTGGCACAGTACGTGTTCCGCAACCGCGGTCGGCGCTTTGTCGTCGGGTGCGAGATGGTCGAGCCCGGGGATGACCTCGCTGGTGCAGTTCGGGATGACGGCCTGCATCGCTTCGAACAGCCGGGTTGTGAGTTGTGGTGAGCTCTTGCCGCCGCCGAGCAGGTGCACCCGCGCGGTCGTGGTCCGGTAGCGTTCGACCGTCGGCCGGTCGAGCGCTTGCACCTGCTGGTGCTCGGCGAGGCCGGCGTGGAGCAGGGCTTCGATGTGCCGCCAGCGCTGCCCTCTGATGAGGAGCCGCAGGACCAGCTTGATGTACCACAGCGGCATCCGCTCCATGGCGGGCGGCGCGCCTCCGGCGCCTCGCACCATCGCCGCAAATGCTCCCCGCAGGTCGCCGGCCTCAAGGCGCTCACGGTAGGGCAGCATCCATCCGAGCGGAATCGAGCCGGCGATCGACACACCCGGCTCATAGACGATCACGTCCGAGAACACATTTGACCCTCGCGCTGCCTCGAGCGCGATCAGACCGCCGTAGGAGTGGCCGAACACAATCCTCGCGCCGGTCTGCGCCTGTGCGGCGAGCAGGTCTTCGGTCTCGCGGGCGATGCTGTATGCCGGCCCCTGAGCTCCGCTGCGTCCGCGACCGCGACGGTCGATCAGGTGCACCGTGAAGGACGTCGACAGCGCCTCGGCGAACGCAAGGTAGTCGCGGCCGCTGCGCCAGGCTCCGCCGATGACGAGCAGCCCGTCGCCGGCTCCGAGCGTCTCGTAGCCGATCGTTGTTCCGTCCTCGGAGGTCAGCACCCGACTGGTGGTGGTCGCGTTGACGGTCATGCTCGGCTCGGCTCTTGCACCGGCCGGATTGCCCGGCCAGTGAGGGTCGGCGGTGTGTCGAGCGCGGTGAGCAGGCGCCTGGTGTGCCCGCGGTAGGTCCGGTACGGCACGCCGGCAGTCTCCAGCAGTCCGGCGAGGCGGTTCTCGAGCTCGGCGCCCCAGCCGGTCACGAGCTGCTCGCCGGCGGGCGTCAGACGCAGCCGGCGGCGGTTCCCGCCGAGCGGCTCCGGCGTCGCCTCGAGCAGCCCAGCCTGCGCGAGGACCCGCACCATGCGACTGATCGAAGGCTCCGTCACCTCGAGTAGGTCAGCGAGCGCCCGCTGCGTGTCCACGCCCTCCAATCCGACGAGGTACAGCGCGAGAAACCGTCGGTACGACACCCCGGCCTCCGCGCGGAGAAACGCATCGGCAGCGCGGTCGAGCCGTGCGGTGAGGCGATGCAGACAACGACTGAGATCCCGCTCCACCCGGAGCATCTTAGCATGCTAAGTTAGCGCCCACGGCCGGCTCCGCAGGCTCGAGCCCCGGCGCTACCGATGATCGGCGCGACCTCGCGCAGGTTGCTGACGGTGATCTCCTGGGTGACCACGCCGGGCCGCTCGACCAGGCGACACGCTGGGCATCGCCGGTAAAGCTTTAGGGCTAATAGCCGCGCCGTCGGTCGACGACGTTGAGCAGCGGCTGGCCGGCGAGGTAGCGGCGGAGGTCCTCGGCGAACAGCCGCTTCATCGGCTCCAGCCCTGCCCTGTCCCCGCGGGAAGAGATGTGCGGCGTGAGAACCACCTGCGGCAGCTCGACGAGCTCGCGGCGCGGTGGGCGCCCCTCGAGTTCGCCTTCGTAGACGTCGAGCAGGGCACCGCGGAGCGCCTCGCGCTCGAGCGCGGCAACGAGAGCATCCTCATCGACGAGTTCACCCCGCGCGACATTGATCAGAACGGCTCCCGGTCCCATGGCGGCGAACACCTCGGGACCGATCATCCGACGCGTCTGCGGGGTCAACGGTGCGCAGACGGCGACGTAGTCACTCTGCTCGGCCAGCACCTGCAGTCCCTCGGAGGGCAGCAGCAGGTCGACGCCTTCGGTATCGCGTTCGGGTGAGACCGTCGACCTGCGGGTGGCGAGGACGTTCATACCCACCGCGCGTGCGAGTCGGGCGACCTCGCCGCCGATCCCACCCAGCCCGACGACACCCATGGTTGCTCCGCTCAGCGCCCTCAGCACGTATCCGGAACCGTTGAACTCACCGGCTACCTTCTGGCGCGTCGCCTCATGGAGTCCGCGTCCAAAGTGATAGGCACCGGCGATGACGTACTCGGCGATCGCGGTCGTCGCCACGGCACCGCGGCTCGAGGTGAGACTCACGTGCGCGTCCCACAGGTCGGAATGGAACAGATTGGACACGCCCGCCTGGGTGTGATGCACCCACCGCAGGCGCGGCGCGCGCCCGGCGATCCTCGCCGGCACCGGGTAGCCCAGGAGAACGACCTCCGCGGACTCGAGCAGACGCTCGCCGCCTTCGACGCCCTGCGTAAGCACGTTGCCGTCGACAACGTCGACCCTCGGATCAACGTCCGCTATCCATTGGAGGTCATGCCCGAGGATCGGGGCGATCACCACGACCGTGACCTTGGGCGACACCACCGCGATCAACCTACTCCTACGCTTTCTGGCACGCTGCCGCCGATCGCGGGCGGCGCGCGTCTACGAGTACGTCCGCGTGTGCGAAGGAACGTGTGGGGGTGAGCCGAATCCCGGCGGAGGCGCTCGGCCGGCGGCGTGGCCGCACGTGACCTCCGGTGGACTCAACGAGATGGGAGAGGCGAACATGAACATCCTTTCAGGCGACCTGCGCACGCTGAGCTATGAGGCCTTCGTCTATCTCTACCCGCTGGTCACGATGGAGGTCGCGCGCCGGCAGGCGATCGACCTGCCGGCCGATGCGTTCCCGGGCTGCGGCCCGTCGAACGAGTTTCATCATCAGCGCGAGTTTCCCCCGGCCGACTCCGGTGCCGACGTGCGCGCGAACTTCGACGCCCTGTACTGCCATGCGTGGCTCGATCTCACCGCGGGCCCGGTCATCGTCGCCATGCCCGACACGCACGGCCGCTATTACCTGCTGCAGATGCTCGACATGTGGACGGACGCGTTCGCGGCGCCGGGCAAGCGCACGACCGGCACGGCTGCGCAGCGTCACCTCATCATCGGTCCCGGCCGCACCGGCCCGGCGCCCGACGGCATCCCGGTGATCAAGGCGCCCACACCCTACGTGTGGATCGTGGGGCGCATCCAGACCGATGGCCCGTACGACTACGAGTTCGTTCACTCGCTTCAGGACGAGATGAGGATCCAGCGGCTGGCGCCGACGCCGGCGCACGAGGTCGATCCCGATCGCGACGAGATCTCCGACCCGGTTGAGGTGGTCAGTACCATGGGCGCCCGGGAATTCTTCGCTTACGCCGCGCGCGCGCTCGCGCAGAACCGACCGCATCTCACCGACTTCTCCGTCCTCGCGCGGATCGCGCGCTTGGGGATCGTGCCCGGGAAGCAATGGGATGCGGCCGGCTTTGGCAACGATGACCTGCGGGAGATCGAGGCGGGCGCAGCCGCGGCCTTGGAGGACATCACCGCGGCAGTCCCGACAATCGGGAGCGAGACGAACGGCTGGACGACGTTCAGCGATATCGCCGGCGTCTACGGCAACCAGTATTTCGAGCGGGCGGTCGTGACGGCGGCCGGACTCGGCGCCAACCCCGTCGAGGACGCGCTGTGCGCGCTGCTGCTCACCGACGGCGACGGAGATCCGGTGGTGGGCGAGCACGATTACGTGCTTCACTTCGACGCCGACCAACTGCCACCGGTTGACGCGTTCTGGTCGCTGACGATGTACGACGCCGAGGGGTTCCCGGTGCCCAACGAGATCAGCCGCGTCGCGCTCGGCGACCGCGACCCGCTCACCTACAACTCGGACGGGTCGCTCGGCGTCTATATCCAGCACCAGAATCCGCGCGGGGTCCGCGAGTCGAACTGGCTTCCCTCACAGCCTGGCGGAATGGGCGCCATGCTGCGGCTCTACGCACCCAACGCAGAGGTGCTCGACGGGCGCTGGCGGCCGCCGCCGGTTCGCAAGGCGCATATCATCAGATGAGAGCGACGGCGACATCGTGAGACGCGGTGGAGCAGTGGGATACTCGGCGCGCATACGTGTGCAGACCCGGCGCGAGATCACGCTCGAGCTGGTTCACGCGGTGGCATGGCGTGGGGCGAGCGTCGAGCTTGCGCCCGAGGCGCTGGCGCGGATGGATCACTGCCATGAGTCGTTTGAGGCGCTGGTGTCCGACCGCCTCAGGAGCGATCCCCAGGCCCTTATCTACGGCGTTACTTCGGCGCCCGGCGATGCGGCGGCCGCGGCTCTCAGCGACGAGGCGAGCGCTGGGCGTCCGCGTCGGTTATGGACGGCGATGTCGTTTGGCGAGCCGCTGCCCGAACGCGTCGTCAGGGCAATCGTCCTCGCGCGGTTGGCGAACTTCCTCGACGGTCATGCCGCGGTGCGGGGGCACGTCGCGCAGGCCGTGGCGGACATGCTCGACACCGCGCCGTTACCGGTTGTGCCGGCTCAGGCCAACGGCGGCTCGGGCGAGATCCTCGCGCTCGGAAGCCTGTTCGTCGAGCTCAGCACCCAGCTGCCGCTGACGCCCAAGGAGCGGATGGCACTGATCAACGGCTCCCCTTGCGCGGCGGCGCTGGTGTCGGACGTCGCACTCGCGGGCCGCCGGCGGATAGCACTCGCGGAGTCGGTATTCGCGCTGGTGGCCGAAGTCTGTGGGGTGCCCGATGAGCACTTCGCGGTCGAGCTCGAGGATCTTTGGGGAGACGAGCAAGAGGCGGCGGCGTTGCGCTCGCTGCGGACGCTCCTGGACGGCAGCGACCGGGTTCGCCAACGTCATCAGGCGTCCGTGTCGCTGCGGATCCTGCCCCGCGTGCTCGGAGCGGCCCGGCGGGCGCAGGCCGCGGCCGAACACACCGCGGCCGTTTCGCTCAGCGCGGTCAGCGACAATCCCGTCTACCTGCCGCCCGGCGACGGACTTCCGTCGGGCGCGGTGTACTCCAACGGCGGCTACCACAATGCCCAGGCCGCGCCGGCAATCGACGGGTCGGCCTTTGCCCAGGCGAACCTCTGCCAGCTCGTCCAGCGGCTGACCGATCATCTCTTCCAGAACCCGGTCACCGCGCGGCTTGTCGGTTATGACGAGTGGTCGGTCAAGCCGCTGCACATGGTCGCCAACGGCTGGGCCGAAGAGGCACGCGCGATCGCCACTCCGACGCTCCTGTCGCTCGGCGGCTTTGGCCAGAACGACGTTCCCACGCTGAACTTCCTGGCCTGGCGCAAGGCGACTGCGATCGGAGAGTGTCTGGACGCGGCCCTCTCCGTGGTGGCCGCGATCGCGTCCCAGGCGCTGCATGTCGACGGGCGCCGGCCTCCTCCCGCACTGCGCACCCTCGTGGATCAGGTCCGCCGCAGCTTCCCGCCGGTGGAGGAGCCGCGGCCCCTCGGCGATGACTGCCGAGCGCTCACCGAGGCCTTCGCCCGAACGGTGTTCGAGTAGGCGCTCGCCTCACGGGGAAGCCGCGGCGCCCGTGCTGGCCCATGCGGCCATCCTCACGTGAGCGCCGCCACGTCCTGAACGCCGAGCAGCGTCTGGCCCCGCGCCTCGTAGGCCACGTCGTTGACCATGCCGTGCTGGGCGCCGGCCTGGACATCGCGCAGGCAGCGCTCGATCACGTTGCCGGCGAACAGCGACCGAGCGCCTGCGTAGCGGAACATGGCCCGGCAGACGTCCATCCCGACCTCGTTCGCGAGCACCGCGGCGCAGCGCAGGCGGCTCTGCAGCCCGGCGTCGGTCGCCGCGCCGGCTTCGGTGAGTGCCCAGGCCTCTTCGTAGACCAACATGAGGCCGCTGCGCGCGGCCGACAGCAACGTCTCGGCGCGACCGAGGTCGAACTGGAACTTGTCCCGCGACGCGATGCCCTGGGGCCTTCAGGTACCCGCGTGATTTGCTCTTGGCCAGCTCGGTCATCTCGTCGACGCAGCGTCGCGCGACGCCGAGGGGGAAGGCGCCGTGCTCCATGGCGACCAGGCCCGGCAGCGGGATCCGGAAGAGCCGGCCGCCGCGCTCGGCCGGGGCGAAGTTGTTGAACGTATGCTCGGCGGGGATGAACAGGTCGGTGACCGAGAGATCCTGGCTTCCCGTCCCGCGCAGGGCGTTCACATGCCAGTTGTCGTGCAGCGTGACGTGCTCGCGCGGAAGCAGGAACCCGAGGACGGGCGGGTCGTGGTCTCCTTCGATCACCGCGTTGCCCGAGAACCATTCGGCGTGCGCGCTGCCACTGCCGAACTGCCAGCGGCCGGTGAGGCGATAGCCGCCGTCGACGGGGACGGCCTTCCCGCTCGGCACGATGCCTCCCGTCACCCGCGGCAGGCGGCCGTCGACCATGAAGTCGGCCAGGGCCGCGTCCTTGATCCAGCCGCTGATGATCGCCAGCGTGCCGGCGCCCACGAACAGGGTCCAGCCGGCGGAGCTGTCGATCCGCGAGGCCTCCTCGATGACGTCGATCCGGGTCATCGGGTCGGCCTCGAACCCGCCCAGCTCGGCGGGCGCCTTCATCCTGAACAACCCGCCGTCGTGCATCGCCCGCCAGCCGCGCTCGGGGTAGAAGCCGGTCCTCTCGGCCTCCTCGGCGCAGTCGGTGAGCGTGTCACGGATCGCATCGAGGGCACAGAGGAGGGTCGATCTGGTCGCCTCGCGGTCGTATGCGGTCGTGGTCATCGGAACGTGCCTACGGCTGCGCCGGCGCCTGGTGATCGGGACCGAGGTCACTCAGCCCGTACCAGTCGATCATCTCGGGCAAGCGCGTCGTCTTCAGATTCACGTGATGGAGCGTGGGAGGGGGTGACGGTGGCGGTCATGGCTTCTCTCCTCGAATTGGCCCGTCTTGGCGGCCCTGCGCAAGCATCAGCCTCCCGCCACATCAAAGCAAGGAGCCGCTGCGCGATGCCCGGCCGGACCGGATGGTCAAGCCGGCACATGGGCGCTCTCCGAGTCTCGGGTGCGTGTCCGCGGGCGATGCGCGTGCGTTAGCCGTGAGCGGCTTCATCGCGGGCTCGGGCGGTCCGCGCGTGCGTCCGGGCCCGGCGCAACGGCTCCGGGGTGCGGTGCCCGGAGACCGCCGCCAGCACGATCTCGACGGCGGTGTCGATATTGGTCCGCCAACCGGGATGGACCGCGAGCGGCCGGGTGGCGCGGTGTGTACGCAGCCAGGCCCCGACCGGCTCCGACCCGAGGAGCAGCGGAGCGCTCGCGCCGTCGCGGTCCTCCGGCCACGCTCCCGCAGCGAGCAGCGGGCGGTGGGTCACGCCGACGGTCGCGAGCCCGAGCACCGCGCCGAGCTGCACCGCGAGCCCAGCGCGCCGCGGGTGATCGCGCCCGGTGGCGTCGACCAGCAGCACGTCCGGCGGGCTGGCGAGCGCGCTGACGGCGGCGTCGAGCATAGGTCCTTCGCGCAGCGCGAGGAGACCGGGGATGTACGGCGCCCGCGCCTCTCCGGCGACTGTCGCCTCGGCGATGAGCCGGCCGCCCCTCAGCACCGCGGCTGCCGCCCACGCCCGGTCACCGCCCGAGCCCGGGCCTGCCTGCCCACGCGGGAAACAGACGATGCAGCCGCCGATCTCCGGCTGGCCCGAGCCGCGCCGCCACGGCGGCGGCGAGGCGGTGGACAGCTCGTGCTGGATCGCGATCAGCGCTGCGGGCGAGGCCGGCCACACGATGGCAATGATCGCGGGGATGGGCCTCGCTGCGCTCGGCGTCCGTGGGGCCCTCCGGGCCCGTCCGGACGTCTTCTACCGGCGGGTGGGGTGTCGGCGGGCGCCTCAGCCCGCGGCGTTCCGGCGCGAGCGGCGCGCTGGCGTTCTCTGGCGCGATCGGGATTGGGAGTGCCGGGGAGGAGAGGCTAGCCCCGTTTTCCGCGGTTGAGTAGGGGAAGGGTCGGGGGTTTGTCCCGTGGTGGTGGGGTCTGCGGCTGTTCTGCGGCCTTGTTTGGCGGTTGGTGTTGTGG
>JAFAXX010000113.1 GCA_019240655.1 Solirubrobacterales bacterium | reverse complement strand
GCTCCTGTACCTGCGCTCGCAGCGCGGGGCGACCAAGGTGACCGTAAAAAGCGGCGCGCCGGAGCCGCCCAAGGACCAGTGGACGATGCCGCCGCTGGCGCTGCTGGAGCGGCCCCGCGCCTCGATCGGGCGCAGGGTGACGATGCTCACGCTGGAGGGTTACCTACTGGTCGCGATCGCGCTCCTGATCGTCAAAGCGGTGCAGCTGGCGGGAGGCTGACGCGCGTGGGGGCCGGCCGCGGCTCGCGATGTGAGCGCGAGCGCCTGGTCTGGCCCATAATCGCCGCGTGATCCCCCGCTACACCCGCCGCGAGCTCGGCGAGATCTGGTCCGACCGGGCGCGCCTCGAGGCCATGCGGAAGGTCGAGGTGGCGGCGTGCGAGGAGATGGACGGTCCGTCTGCGTCGGAGCTCGACGCGATCCGCGACGCGACGTTCACGGTCGAGGCTGTGGCGGAGCGCGAGCGGGTGACCGACCACGACGTGGCGGCGTTCGTGGACGTGTTGGCTTCGTCCGCCGGGCCGGCCGGCCGGTGGATCCACCACGGGCTGACCTCGAGCGACGTGCTCGACACCGGCCTCGCGCTGCAGCTACGGCAGGTGGCCGCGATCGTCCTGCCGGACGCGCGCCTGCTGGTCACCGCGCTCGCCGCGCAGGCCCGCTTGCATGTCGAGACGCTGTGCGTGGGGCGCACGCACGGCATCCACGCCGAGCCGACGACCTTCGGGGTCAAGCTGGCCGGCCATGCGTTCGAGGCGCAGCGGAACTTCGAGCGGCTCTCGCGGGCCTTCGAGGAGGCCTGCGTGGGGGCGGTGTCGGGCGCAGTGGGGACTTACTCGGCCACCTCGCCCGCGTTCGAGGCGCGCGTGCTCGAGCGACTCGGACTGGCCCAGGAGCCGGTGTCGACGCAGGTCGTGGCTCGCGACCGGTACGCCGCGCTGCTCGGCGCGATCGCGCTGGCCGGAGCGGGACTCGAGCGCTTCGCGGTCGAGCTCCGCCATCTTGCCCGGACCGAGGTGGGCGAGGTCCGCGAGCCGTTCGCGGCCGGTCAGAAGGGCTCGAGCGCGATGCCCCACAAGCGCAACCCGATCAAGTCCGAGCAGGTGAGCGGGCTGGCCCGGGTGCTCCGCGGGAATGTGCTCGCCGCCCTCGAGGACGTCGCCCTTTGGCACGAGCGCGACATCTCGCACTCCTCGGTCGAGCGGGTCATCCTGCCCGATTCCACGAGCCTGCTCGACCACATGCAGCACCGGGTGCTCGGGCTGGTCGAGGGAATGGTGGTGGACACCGGGCGAATGCGAGAGAACCTCGAGGTGACCTGCGGGGCGCTGTTCTCCCAGCGCGTGCTGCTGGCGCTCGTCGAGCGCGGACTGAGCCGCGACGACGCCTACCGAATCGTTCAGCGGCTGGCCCAGCAGGCGCTCGACTCGCGGACGCCGCTGCGGGGCCTGCTGGCGGAGGATCCGGCCGGGGAGGGCCTCGAGCTCGATGCGATCTTCGACTACGGGTGGTTCGTGCGCTACGCGCCGGAGATCGTGGGCCGCCTGGCCGCGATCGCCTGAGCCGGCGACCAGCGCGAGCTGGTGATGCTTGCGGGGGCCTAGCGCCGGCGGGAGCCGGGCTTCGGATCGAGCTTCGAGGCGAGCTCGTCGAGCCCGTCGATCAGGTCGGAGACGCGCTTGGCCACCGGGTGCTCGCGGGCCTCGGCAAAGTGGTGAGCGATCTCCTCGCGGGCGTCGGCCAGGATCTTGGTGAAGCTGTCGTCGGTCTTGATGTAGCCGAGCTCCTCGTCGGTGGGACGCTCGGGGCGCCTGGACGCCGCCGGGGACGCCGCCGCGGACGCCTCGGCGGCCGCTGCTGCGGCCGCCCGCCGCGCCCGCTCCCGCGCCACGCCGGCCTGGCGGACCTGGCGCTCGAGGTCGGCCATCCGGGCGTCGAGGTGCGGGTCCGGTGCGGGGCGGGCGGAAGCGTCACGGGCGGCGCGAGTCCCCGGGTCGGCGGCTCGCCCGGCGCGAGCCCCCTGGTCCGCGGCCCGCCCGGCGCGAATCCGCGGATCGGCGGCGCGCAGCCGGCGGACCTGGGCGTAGGCCTCCTGCACCTCCTCGAAGCGGCGGGCCGCCTCGGCCGAGCCCTGGTTGTGGTCCGGGTGGTGGCGCTGGACCAGCCGCCGATAGGCGGCCCGCAGCTCCGCCTCGGTGGCGTCGGGCTTTATCCCCAGCGTCTTGTACGGGTCGCTTGCCATCCGATCGGAGCTTACGGCGCGCCGACCCGGGTCAGCGCGTAGGCGCCGCGCTCGGCCCCGATCCGGGCCGCGTCGGGCAGCGAGCGGCCAGCGGCCAGGCCGTAGGTGAACCCGGCCGCGAATGAGTCGCCGCAGCCGTAGGTGTCCCGCGGCGGGCCCGGCGCCGCGACCGCCGACCAGCGGCCGCTCGACTCGCCCCACCAGCGACCGCCGTGCTCGCCCTCGGTGGCGACGAGCAGCCGTGCCCGCGCCCTGACCTTCTCGGCCCACGCGCTCTCGTCGCGGTCATCGGCGCTGAAGATCAGCGCATCCAGCGTCGGCCCGTCGCCGTCGAGCGCGGCGCGGCCGCGGGGCGAGGCGGTGAGCACGCGCGCCGCGCGCGCGTGGACCAGCGCAGCGGCGTCGCCGGCGGTGAAGTACACGCCGTCGGCTCGGCTCAGACGATCCCAGTCGAGCGGATCGCCGCCGAGCGGCTGCAGGCGCTCGCCGATCGTGACAATCGTCCGCTCGCCGGGGTCGAGGAGGGTGACCGCTCGCCGGGTCGGCTCCTCCCGCCAGGCCACGTGCATGCTCACGCCCCGCTCGCTCAGCTCGGCGGCGGCCGCCTCGCCATGCGGGTCGCGGCCGAGGGCGCAGAAGAAGTCGACCTCCGCCCCGAGATCGGCCAACACCGCGGCGACCACACTGCCGGCGCCCCCGGCGCGAGAGAACGCGCGCTCGGCGTGGACGACCTGCCCCGGCACGGGATACCGCGCCACGGGGACGAAATCCACCCACTCGACATGTCCGACCACCGCTACCCGCATCGCTCGCGGAAACGTTAGTGGGACTCCGGTCCTCGCCGCCCCCGTTGCTACCCTCGACGACGTGAGCGCCCTCTCCGACCTGCCCCTGATCGCGTCGGGCAAGGTCCGCGAGATCTACGACCTCGGCGACTCGCTGCTGCTTGTCGCCTCCGACCGGATCTCGACCTACGACGTCGTACATCCGACGCCGATCCCGGACAAGGGCAGCGTCCTGACCGGGCTCTCGACCTTCTGGTTCGAGCGGATGGCCGACATCGTCGCCAACCACCTCCTCTCGGTGACCGACGGCGTCCCGGACGACGTGCGGGGGCGCGGGATGGTGGTGCGCAAGCTGAAGATGCTGCCGGTCGAGTGCGTCGTCCGCGGGTATCTGAGCGGCTCGGGGTGGAAGGACTACCAGCGCACCGGCGCGGTCTCCGGAATCGGGCTCCCGGGCGGCTTGCGGGAATCCGATCGGCTGCCCGAGCCGGTGTACACACCGAGCACCAAGGCCGAGGTCGGGCACGACGAGCCGATCGACTTCGAGGGGACGGTCGCGCTGATCGGCGACCGGCCGCTCGCCGAGCGCGTCCGCGATGTCTCGCTGGCGGTCTACGAGGCGGCGGCCCGGCACGCGCGTGAGCGCGGCATCATCCTGGCCGACACCAAGTTCGAGCTCGGTCTCGCTCCCGACGGCGAGCTGACGCTGGGCGACGAGGTCTGCACGCCCGACTCCTCCCGCTTTTGGCCCGCCGACCGGTACCGGCCAGGCGAGTCGCAGCCCAGCTTCGACAAGCAGTTCGTGCGCGACTGGGCATCGTCGACCGGCTGGGACAGGCAGCCTCCGGCGCCGGCGATCCCCGACGAGGTCGTCGAGCGGACGCGCGCGAAGTACCTGGACGCCTACGAGCGAATCACCGGAGAGCCGTTCGAGACCTGGCTGCGGCGCACCACGGGTTGATGCGCGCCCGTGTCCTGGTCAGGCCCAAGGCCGGCATCCTCGATCCCCAGGGCCAGGCCGTCGAGCGGGCGCTGCCCGCGCTCGGGTTCGCCGGAGTTCGCAACGTGCACGTGGGCCGGCTGATCGAGCTCGACGTCGAGGACCCCGAGCGCCTGCCCGAGATGTGCGAGCGTCTGCTCTCGAACCCGCTGATCGAGGACTACGAGATCGTCACGTGAAATTCGGTGTCGTCCGCTTTCCCGGTTCCTGCGACGACGTCGACGCGTTGCAGGCCGCGCTGCGCGTCGGCGATGCCGTGATGCTGTGGCACGCCGAGCGCGGGCTCCACGGCGTCGACGCGGTGATCGTGCCCGGCGGCTTCTCCTACGGGGACTACCTGCGGGCCGGCGCGATCGCCCGGTTTGCCCCGGTGATGGAAGCGGTGTCCGAGTTCGCTCGCGAGGGCGGTCTGGTGCTCGGTATCTGCAACGGCTTCCAGGTCCTGTGCGAGGCGGGGATGCTGCCCGGGGCGCTGCTGCCGAACCCCTCGCTCCGCTTCGTGTTTCGTCAGGTCTCCCTCGAGGTGGTGCACGCCGACAGCCCGTTCACGCGCGCCTGCGAGCCCGGTCAGCGGCTCTCGATCCCGGTCAAGCACACCGCCGGGCGCTTCTACGCGCCGGATGACCAGCTCGATGCGCTCGAGGCCTCCGGCCAGGTGCTGCTCAGGTACACCCCCGGCCACAACCCCAACGGGTCGCTGCGCGAGATCGCCGGCGTGTGCAACGAGGAGCGCAACGTGTTCGGATTGATGCCCCATCCCGAGCATGCGGTCGACCCGCTCGGCGGCTCGGTCGACGGGCTTCGGGTCTTCGAGTCGATGCGGGCGCACGCCGATGACCGCGTCCTCGCCTAGCCGCCATCGCCGGCTCGGCCTGACCGACGACGAGTACGACCGGATCCTCGAGCGGCTCGGGCGCGCGCCCGGGGACGTGGAGCTGGCGATGCTGTCGCTGATGTGGTCGGAGCACTGCGCCTACAA
Source organism: Solirubrobacterales bacterium (assembly GCA_019240655.1). Lineage (GTDB taxonomy): Bacteria > Actinomycetota > Thermoleophilia > Solirubrobacterales > Solirubrobacteraceae > Palsa-465. Next base: position 39,386 of record JAFAXX010000113.1, on the reverse strand, counting down.
GCATTCGCGCAAGCTGCTGCGCCGGCTGCCGACGGCCGGAGCGCATGTTTTGATGGGCCCCGGCGAGAACGCCGGGGCCGTCGACGTGGGCTCCGGGCTGGCGCTCGCCTTCAAGGTCGAATCCCACAACCACCCCAGCGCGGTCGAGCCCTTCCAGGGGGCGGCGACCGGGGTCGGGGGGATCCTGCGCGACGTCTTCGCGGTCGGGGCGAGGCCGATCGCGGTGCTCGATTCGCTGCGCTTCGGCGAGCCCGGGGCGTCCGAGCGCTCGCGCTGGCTGCTCGAGCGGGCGGTCGCCGGGATCGGCCACTACGGCAACTCGGTCGGCGTCCCCACGGTCGGCGGCGAGATCTACTTCGAGCCGAGCTACGAGCAGAATTGCCTGGTCAACGCGATGTGCCTCGGGCTCGCCCCGCGCGAGCGCCTGATCCGCAGCGCCGCCGCCGGCCCCGGCAACGTGCTCGTGCTACTCGGCGCGCTCACCGGGCGGGACGGGATCGGCGGCGCCTCCGTGCTGGCCAGCGCCGAGCTCGGAGAGGGCGACGAGGCCAAGCGGCCGTCGGTCCAGATCGGGGACCCGTTCGCCGAGAAGAAGCTGCTCGAGTGCTGCCTCGAGCTGCTCGAGCGCGACCTGCTCGTCTCCTTGCAGGATCTGGGCGCGGCCGGGCTCACCTCCGCGGCATCCGAGATGGCCTCCAAAGGCGGCGTCGGGCTCGATGTCGACGTCGCCCGCGTGCCGCTGCGCGAGCCGGGGATGGAGCCGTTCGAGGTCATGGTGTCCGAGTCCCAGGAGCGCATGCTGTGCGTGCTGGCGCCCGAACGGCTCCCCGAGGTGCTCGAGGTGTGCGCGCGGTGGGAGACGCTGGCCACCCCGATCGGGCGGGTGACCGACGGCGAGCGCCTGCGGGTGCTCGCGGGCGAGCGCGTGGTGGGGGAGCTGCCGGTGAGCGTGCTGGTGGACGATTGCCCGCTCTACGACCTTTCCCCGACGGCGCCGAAGGATGGCCTGTACGGGGCCCCCGACCGCGTGCTGAGCGGGGTGGAGAGCGACGGCGAGGTCCTGCTCGCGCTGCTGCGCTCGGTCAACCTGGCCTCCCGCCGGCGAGTGTTCGAGCAGTACGACCCGATCGTGCAGTCGCGCACCATCCGCCGGCCCGACGAGGCCGACGCCGCGGTGCTGACGCTGCCCGACGGCTCGGCGCTCGCTGTCTCGATCGACGGTAACGGGCGCCGCGTCGCCTGCGAACCGCGCCGCGGCGCGGCCGAAGCGGTGTTCGAATGCGCGGCCAACCTGGCTTGCGTCGGCGCCGAGCCGCTCGGGCTGACCAACTGCCTGAACTTCGGCAACCCGGAGAAGGCCCATGTGGCCTGGCAGCTGACCGAGGCGGTCGAAGGCCTGGCGGGGGCGTGTGAGGCGCTCGGCGTGCCGGTGGTCGGCGGCAACGTCTCGCTCTACAACGAGGGCCCGGGTGGCCCGATCCTCCCCACTCCGGTCGTGGGCATGGTCGGCCGGCTGTCCGACGCCGCGCGGGCCGGCCGGCTCGGCTTCGCCCGAGCGGGCGACGCGGTGGCGCTGGTGGGGCCGTTCACGGGCTCGCGGGTTGGCTCCGAGCTGGCCAAGCTCTCCGGGGAGGCACCGGCCGGATCGTTGCCCGCGCTGCCGGCGAGAGCGGTGGCGGAGGCGCACCGCGCGGTTCGGGAAGGCGTGCGCGCGGGATGGTTCCGGAGCGCGCACGACATCTCCGAGGGTGGCTTCGCGGTGGCGGTGGCCGAGTGTTGTGTGGCCGGCGGGGTCGGGGCTCGCGTGGCGGTCCCCGACGAGGTTTCGCTGTTCGGCGAGGCGCCGGGACGGGGCTTCATCGTCTCCGGGGACGAGGCGGCCCTCGCCGGCCACCAGATCATCGGGCGGGTCGGCGGCGACCGGCTGGTGATCGACGGACGGCTGGAGGTCGCTGTTTCCGAGCTCCGCAGCGCCCGCGAGAATGGCCTTGACGAAGCGCTGAGCGCCCGCTGCTAGCCTGGACCTGAGTCCGGCCGAGGGCTGCGGCAAGCTTCTAAGTCCCTCATGGCTTCCATGAATGATCATCGCGATGGCCCGCGAGACGAGTGCGGCGTGTTCGGCATCTACGCGCCCGGACACGATGTCGCCCGGGTCGCCTACTTCGGTCTGTTCGCCCTGCAGCACCGCGGGCAGGAGTCGGCCGGGATCGCCACCGCTCCGCGGGGCGGCGGGATCATGGCCATCCGAGACCAGGGCCTCGTCGCCCAGGTGTTCGACGAGCACCAGCTCCGCTCGCTGATCGGCGACATCGCGATCGGGCACGTCCGGTACTCGACTACCGGCTCCTCGGAATGGGAGAACGCACAGCCGATCGTGCGCGACGACCATCGCACGCTGGCCCTCGCTCACAACGGCAACCTCATCAACGCGGTTGAGCTGCACTCCGAACTGCGCGGGCGCGACGTGCCGTTTCGCTCGACCTCGGACTCCGAGATCATCGCGGCGCTGCTCGCCACCCACCCGGCGGAGCGGATCGAGGACGCGGTGGCGGATGTCCTGCCGCGGCTCAAGGGCGCGTTCTCGACCGTGGTGATGACCGAGGATGCGGTGGTCGCGTTCCGCGATCCGCACGGGCTGCGACCGCTGGCGTTGGGAATGATCGACGACGGCTCCGGCGCCCCGGCCTACTGTGTGGCCAGCGAGTCGTGCGCGTTCGACCTGATCGGGGCGCGCCACCTGCGCGAGGTGCAGCCCGGCGAGGTGATCACGCTGACCGAGCGAGGGATCCGGACGAGGATCGTGGCCGGCGACGAGCGCAAGGCGTTCTGCGTGTTCGAATACATCTACTTCGCTCGGCCTGACTCGCGGATGGCCGGGACCGTGCTCCAGGTCGCGCGTGCGCGGATGGGCGAGATCCTCTGGCGCGAGGCGCCGGTTTCGGCTGACCTCGTGATTCCGGTTCCGGACTCAGGGAACGCGGCGGCGCGCGGTCTCGCCCGCGCCGCCGCCCTGCCCCAGGACGACGGCTTCATCAAGAACCGCTACGTCGCGCGGACCTTCATCCAGCCCGGGCAGGAGCTCCGCCGCCATGGCCTGCGGCTGAAGTTCAACCCCCTGCCGGAGGTCGTCGCCGGCCGGCGGCTGATCGTGGTCGACGACTCGATCGTGCGCGGGAACACCACCCGGCAGATCGTCCAGATGCTCCGCGAGGCCGGCGCCGCCGAGGTGCACCTGAGGATCTCCGCTCCCCCGATCCAGCATCCCTGCCACTACGGGATCGACATGTCCACGCGCGAGGAGATGATCGCCCACGGCCGCACCGTCGAGGAGGTGGCCCGCGAGCTCGGTGCCGACTCGCTGCACTACCTGTCGCTCGACGGCGTCTACGAGGCGGTCGGACAGTCCCGCGCCACCCACTGCGACGCGTGCTTCAGCGGTGAATACCCGCTCGCCGGCACCGAGGGCGCGAGCGGCAAGTACGCGCTCGAGTCCGAGCTTCCCGTGCTGACCGGCGCGGACGGAGCGCGCCCGAGGCGCCGCCGGCAGCGGGAGAAGGTCGGCGCCTCCTGACCCGCAGGCGGCGCCATCCGCCGGCGGGATGCGGTCTTGTCGAAGGCGCCTCCGTGGGCATGCGATCGGGTTGAGGCCGCCCCGGCGGCCGCCGCCGCCGGCGCTATCGTCGGCCGCCCTCGTGAACCCCCAGGCCGCCCTCAGCGAGATCTTCGGCTTCGAGCGCTTCCGGCCCGGGCAGGCCGAGGCGGTCGCCGCCGCGGTCGCCGATCGCGACGCGCTGGTGGTGATGCCAACCGGCGCGGGGAAATCGGTCTGCTACCAGCTGCCGGCGCTGATGCGCCCGGACCTCACCGTCGTGGTCTCGCCGTTGGTGTCGCTGATGCACGACCAGGTCGAGGCGCTCCGGCGCGTGGCCCCGGGCCGGGTCGAGCTGGTCAACGCCCAGCGGAGCGGCGTGGCCAACCGGGATTCGCTCGCCCGCGCGATCGCGGGCGAGGCCCGGCTGCTGTACGTGGCCCCCGAGCGCTTCGCTGTGCCGCGGTTCATCGACGCACTCGGGCGTGCTTCGATCGGATTGTTCGTGGTCGACGAGGCGCACTGCATCTCGCAATGGGGCCACGACTTCCGCCCGGACTACTTCTCCCTGGCCGAGGTGGCGCGGCGGCTTCGGGCGCGGGCCACGCTTGCGCTGACCGCCACGGCCACGCCCAGGGTGGCCGACGACATCGCGCGCCGGCTCGCACTGCGCGACCCGCTGCGGGTGACTACCGGCTTCGATCGCCCGAACCTCAGCTTTGCCGTCGCAGCGTGTCGGACGGCGGGTGAGAAGCACCGCCGGCTGGTGGCGGCGCTGTCCGAACCGGGCTCGCTTCCGGCGATCGTGTACGCGGGCACTCGGGACATGTGCGAGCGGCTGGCCCGCGGTCTGGCGGGCACGCTCGGCGTCGAGGTGCTCGCCTATCACGCCGGACTCGAGCGGGGGGCGCGCGCCCGGGTCCAGGAGCGGTTCATGGCCGGCGAGGCGCCGGTGATCGTCGCCACCAATGCCTTCGGCATGGGCATCGACAAGGCCGACGTCCGCACCGTCTGCCACGCCGCCGTGCCGGGGTCACTCGAGGCCTACTACCAGGAGGCCGGACGGGCCGGGCGGGACGGACGCCCTGCTCGCTGCCTGCTCTTCTCCGAGCCGCGCGACAAGGGCCTCCAGGTGTTCTTCATCCAGCGCGCCCGGCTCGCCGACGAGGCATTCGGCCAGGCGGCCGAGCGCTTGCGCTGGGCCGGCATGGACGGCGCCTACGACCTGCCGCTCGCCGAGCTGGCCGTCGCCGCCGGGCGCGGCGGCGAGGAGGAGACCGTCCGCGCGATCATCGGCCATCTCGCCCGCGCCGGCGCAATCGCGCCGGCTCCCTCACCGCCCGACCGCGCTGCGGGCCGTCTCACCGGGGCACTGGATGGACGCACCCTGGCCCTCTGCCGAGCCTCCGCCCACGAGGCCGAGCGGGCACGGTGGGCTCAGTACCGCGCGATCTGGGACTACGTCGAGCGCGCGGGCTGCCGGCGCGGCGCGCTGCTCTCGTACTTCGGCGATCGCGCCGCGCCCGCTCCCGCGGTTCCGTGCTGCGACGTGTGCGCGCCGGAGCTGCGCGCGGGCCTCGCCGCGCCGTCGCACCTTGCCGAGGGACCGAGGGCGCCGGCGCCGCGGGACCTCGACGCGGCGATTGTCGAGGTGGTCTCTCGGGCCACGCCGCCGGTCGGGCGGACGCGCGCGGTCGAGATCCTCCGTGGGGGACGCTCGAAGCTGATCGCCGAGCACGCCTATCACCGGCTCGACGCCTACGGGTCGTTTGCCGACCTGCGTTCCGAAGACGTGCTCGGACGCGTCGACCAGCTGCTTGCGATCGGCACGCTGCGCTCCACGGGCGGCCGCTTCCCGAAGCTCCGGACGGCATGAAGGTCGCCGTTCTGGCCTCCGGAGAGGGAACCAACCTGCAGGCGCTGCTCGACTGCGTGCATGGCCGTAAGGGCGTCGAGATCGTCGCGGTGGCCTCGGACCGACTGGACGCGCGGGCGCTGGTCCGTGCTGCCGCGGCATCGGTGGCGAGTGCGGCGTTTCCGCTCGCCGAGCACGAGGGCCGGGCGGCGCGCGACGCGGCGATGGCCGGCTGGATCGCCGGCCGCGGCGCCGAGCTCGTGGTGCTCGCCGGCTACATGCAGCTGCTCGGGGCCGAATTCCTGGGCCGCTTCCCCAACCGGGTCATCAACGTCCATCCGGCCCTGCTGCCGGCGTTCCCGGGGCTGCATGCGGTCGAACAGGCCCTGGCCTATGGGGTCAAGGTGTTCGGGGTGACGGTGCATTTCGTCGACGAGGGCGTCGACACGGGTCCGGTGATCCTTCAGCGTGCGGTGGAGCTGCCCGAGGCCCGCGAGCCGGCCGATGTCCGCGGGCCGCTTCACGCGATCGAACACGAGCTGCTCCCCGAGGCGGTGAGACTGATCGCCGGCGATGCGGTCGGTTTCGACCCGCGCAACCCACGTCGGGTCGTGCTCGAGCGCTAGAGTCGGCCTGAGCGATGCAGCCGGGCACGGAGGAACTGACGCGATTGACGCCGGTGCCCCCAGGTGAGGTGCGCGTCGCCCGGGCGCTCCTGTCGGTATCCGACAAGACCGGAATCGTCGAGTTCGCTCGCGGGCTCGCCGCCCTCGGGATCGAGATCGTCTCGACCGGAGGCACGGCGCGAGACCTCGCGCAAGCCGGCGTCGGCGTCCGCCCGGTGTCGGCGCTGACCGGCTTTCCGGAGATCATGGACGGGCGCGTCAAGACGCTCCATCCCAAGTTGCACGCCGGGCTGCTGGCCCGGCGCGACGACGCCGGCCACCTGCAGGCGGCCGCCGACCACGACGTCGAATTCGTCGATCTGGTGTGCGTGAACCTGTACCCGTTCGAGCGCACCGCCGGGCAGCGCGGGGTGGCCGACTGGGAGGTGATCGAGAACATCGACATCGGCGGCCCGGCGATGATCCGCGCGGCGGCCAAGAACGCGCAGTTCGTCGCCCCGGTAGTGAGCCCCGAGAGCTACGATGCCGTGCTCGCCGAGCTGCGTGAGTCCGATCGCCGGCTGTCGTTGCCCACGCGCGAGAGCCTGGCCGCGGAGGCGTTCTCGTACACCGCGCGCTACGACAGTGCGATCGCCCGCTGGTTTCAGGAGAAGCGCGAGGACTTCCCGGCGCTGATGGTCCGCGCGTTCGAGAAGGTGCTCGAGCTGCCCTACGGCGAGAATCCGCATCAGCGAGCGGCCTATTACGCGCAGGTGGGCACACGTACCCACGTGCTCTCGATGGTGGCCCAGCTCGGCGGCAAGCCGCTCTCGTTCAACAACCTGCTCGATCTCGATTCGGCCCGCCAGCTGCTGAGCGAGTTCCAGATCCCGTCCTGCGTGATCGTCAAGCACAACAACCCATGTGGCGTGGCGGTGGGCCGCGACCTGCTCGAGGCCTACGAGCGCGCGTTCGCGTGTGATCCCGTGTCCGCCTTCGGCGGTGTCATCTGCCTGAACCGGCGCGTCAGCCGTGAGCTCGCCGAGCTCCTGGTCGAGCAGTTCATCGAGGTGCTGTTCGCGCGCGGCTACGACGACGACGCGCTCGAGGTCCTCGCCGCGAAGCCGAATCTCCGGATCCTCGACGACCGCGAGCGGCGCAGCCCGAACATGATCGAGCCGAGCCTTCGTCAGGTGGTCGGCGGCATGCTGGCGCAGGATCGCGACTTCGGTCTCGAGGAGCGCGACGAGATGCAGGTGGTCAGCGAGCGCCGCCCGACCGAGGCCGAGTGGAGCGAGCTGCTGTTCGCCTGGAAGGTCGCCAAGCACGTGCGCTCGAACGCGATCGTGGTGGCCCGCGATCTCGCCACGGTGGGGATCGGCGCCGGACAGATGAGCCGTGTGGACTCGGTGCGCCTCGCGCTCGAGAAGGCGCGCGTCGAGGTCACCGGCGGCGTCATGGCCTCCGACGCGTTCTTCCCGTTCGCCGACGGTCCCGAGATCGCGATCGAGGCCGGCATCGAGGCGATCATTCAGCCGGGCGGCTCGGTGCGCGATCCCGAGGTCGTCGCCGCGGTCGACGCCGCCGGCGCCGCAATGGTGTTCACCAGCCGCCGGCACTTCCGCCATTGAGCCCCCGGCCGCCAGACCAGCTGACTCGCCTCGGCGGCGATCCGGCTTCACCCTGGGAGGAGCCGTTCGGCTTCAGCCGCCTGGTTCGTGCCGGCCAGATGGTGATCGCGGCCGGCACCACCTCGGCGGACGAGAACGGGGTGGTGGTCGGCGAGACGCCCTACGAGCAGACCGTCGAGATCCTCGGCAAGCTCGAGCGCGAGTTGGCGCGTGTGGGCGCGACGCTGGCCGACGTCGTGCGCACACGCATCTACGTGACCGATATCAGCCGCGCCGAGGAAGTCGGCCGAGCTCACGGCGAGCGCTTCGCCAACGCGCCGCCGGCGATGTCGATGGTGGAGGTCAGCGGACTGATCGATCCCCGGATGCTGGTCGAGATCGAGGCCGAGGCCCTGATGCGGTGAGCGCGCGGGGGCGCGGGGTGGTCGCGGCGGGGTCGCGGCGGGGCGCGGTGCGCGATCATGGTGCTGACGCCGCCGTAGCTCAGTTGGCAGAGCAGCGGACTTTTAATCCGAGGGTCGCAGGTTCGAATCCTGCCGGCGGCACCTCATAAGGGCTGAAATCTGCGGGTCTGGGATGCGTCCCCCGCCCCCCAGACACGGAGAGCGGGGGATCCCGGCTATCCGGTAACCGCGGGTGGCGGTGGCTTCACGGACGGCCTCACGACGTCCACGCCGGCCTCGGCCTCCGGCTTCGGCGTGGGTTGGGTGATGTGGCCCGGTGCGTCCGGCGTCGCCCCCGGCGGCAGGCTGGGCATCACGGGCGGGGCGGGCACCACGGGCGGAATGGGCGGCCCCAACGGCGGCTCCGGCGGTTCGACGCCAGGCGTCTCATCGGTGGAGTTGTCGATCCGGCCGGCCGGCGCGTTGCGATTGACGCGGGCCACCAGGTGGAAGGTCATGTGCTTGGCCGGGCGCGAGGTTGGCGATCGCCAGGCAGCGCCGGCGCCCGATCCGCAGCAACCTGTGATCGGCACTCAGGAACGTTTCCGCACGCGGGATGCGATCGCACACGAGGATGTTGCGGGCGATGGCACGGCCCGCGATTGCGGGTCGTGATCGTGTAGGGCACCTGGCCGCCAGGGTGCACCGTCCTTACGCTGGCGGTCTTATCGACCCCCACGTCGGGGTCTGGCGGACCAGGGCCGTTGTCGACGGTGGTGATCACATCGTCGGACAGGGCGCTCGCGGTGATAGCGAGCGGTGTCCTCAATGCACGTCTGATCTCGGCGAGCAGCTCGTCAGGCGTGTAGGCGGCTTCCCGCAGCGGGGGGCAGGCCCAGATGCTCCGGGTGCTCGCTGGCCCGACGCACCACCTCATCCCATCCCAGCCGCTCAACCATCACGGAGCGAACGCCGCATCGCGCACGGGTGAGGTCGTCGGCGATCGCATTCAGGGCAACCACGATACCTCCGCGGCCGTACAGCGCCGCCTCTTTGACCGTCAGGTTGACAGCCACGTAGTAGGGATGCAGCCGTCTGTGGAAGCCGGTTATCAGCCCGACCACGATGGGTGACACGCGCATTTTGCTGCGACCCTACATCGGTCGCCACGTCTTACGAGTCAGGATGGGGCGGACACGAAGCAACGATCTCGAACTTGGATCTCGGCCCAGACACAAAGGCATACCTGGGCTGCCGACGGGCTGGCAATTTTCTCAGCAAATTTTTCCTTGGCATGTTGTGGCCACGGTCGGCGATACTCCTTTTCCGTGAACCTGACGGCTTCGTCGCCCTGAACGATCGCCACGAGTGAACATGCCCCTGCTGGTGGCTGATTTGCGTGATGGCGGTACAGCGGCGACGGTGGTGAGCTGGCGTGTTGGCGCTCGCAGTGATCTCGTCCAGCCCATGCCGCGGCTGCCAATACTCGAACAGCTGCTTGCACGAAGCCCCGTGACGGGCTCGGCCCGTCGCCGCAGCGGCGCGTTCTGGCGCCGGCGGCGACTGATGGCTCGAGTCCCCCTCGGGGCTGGTGACGGCGGCCCCGCCGATGCGCGGCTAAGCCGTCGCTAACCAATGCCCTATCGCCGCCAAAACGCTCGCGGGGATAATGCCGGTGCGATCGCGCCGAGCCCATCCTGAGCGTAAAGAAGGTCCAGCTTGCATTCGAAGCATCTCCTCCCGAGTGTGCTCGCCGTCGTATTGGGCGCTGGCGCATGCGGTGGCAGCAGCAAGAGCACGAGCACGACAACAAAGGCGCCGGCCACGACCACCAGCACGACGACTACCCTGCCGCAGCGGCACAAGCCGCCCGCCCCGGCACCTACCCAGGCGGCTACCTTGCCGCCGCCGATCAAGCCGGTCTTCCCGCGCCCGCTACCCGGCGAAGGCGTCTGGAAGCCCACCGGCCCGCAGGTCAACGGTGGTCCGCCGGTGCTGGTGACGACGTTTCGCCCCGAGCTCGACTATCCGAGCATCGTTGCTTACGTCGCGTGGTTTGACCACACCCGGACCGCGCTCGCGTACTATCCGGGCGCCTCCGAGCCGCCGAACGCGGCCGTACGCGGGCCGATGATGGTTCCGTATAGCCAGCGTCCGCGGCTTATGGCGACCTTCAACGGCGGGTTCACCTACACCGACGGCAACAACGGGTCGGCCGACAACGGCCTCACGAACGAGCCGCTGCAGGATGGCAATGCGACCCTTATCGGCTATCGCGACGGTCGGGTGGCGATCGTGAGGTGGAGCCGCGGCCCGACCGTGGGGCCGGACGTCGCGTGGGCCCGCCAGAGCCTGGCCCCGATCGTCTGGAACGGGCAGCTGAACCCCGACTTGAACGACAACCCCGACAGCCCACAGTGGGGGTACACGCTCGGCGGCGTCCTCCGCGTCCCGCGCACCGGCGTCGGCATCGACCGTCGCGGCAACCTCTTCTTCGTTGTCGCCGAGGACCAGACGGTGATCACCTTGGCGAAGATCCTCCAGCACATTGGCGCGGTGCGCGCGATGGAGTTTGACATCAACTACGAATGGCACTCGCTCATCACCTACAGCCACCACCACGGGCTCGGCCCGAAGTTGGTCGAACCCCAACCGCAGCAGTCGCCCACCCGCTACCTCGTCCCCGACACGCGCGACTTCTTTGCCGTCTACAAATCCTCGCGCGGCCCGGTCACCGTCCCCTTCAAGTAGCGACCCGCCGGCTCGCCGAGGACCGCTGGCGCGTCCGTGACCAGGTCCCGCCGCCGGCTCGGGCTGGTTGTACTTCATGAAGGCCCGATCGTTGGGCTGCCGGTTCAGCGCCTGGCGCGCGAGGGCACGGCGTGCAGCCCAGTTGCCAACCAATTCGCGCGATGCTGCTCCCACGGTCCAAACCGCTGCAGTCGGGGGCGTGAGCTTCTGAAAGCGCGGTGGTCGTGACCCCTCGGTCACGATCCGGTCGGCGGCGCGGGTACCGTCTCGACGCCAGGTCTCCGCCACCGACGGGTGTGAAATCAAGCGCGTGGCCTCTCGATTGTCGCGGCCGCCGTCGCGCGCCTCTTTGATCCGCGTCATCAGCAGCACGCCGTAGTCGGTCGACAGCGCGAACACGATCGCGGCGAGCACGAGGAAGTCGGTCTGCTCGATCCCCCCCTGGGGGGTGTAGCCGAGCACGGTCTCCAGCCGCCCGTCCTGGAACACGAACACGAGCAGGCCGGTGGCCGTCGCCGCAGTCAGCGCGTTCATCAAGAGCGCCTTGGCCGGGAGCACGACCAATCCAGTCATCAACCACAGGATCGCCAGCGTCACCACCGCGAGGACGCTCAGGGCGAGCGGCAGCGCGCTGGTGATCGACGCCTGCTGGTCGACGAACGAGGCGGTGGTCCCGCCAACCAGAGCCGGGGCTGGTGCGGGGATCGCGCGGATCCGGGCGATCGTCCGCTGCGCCGGCGTCGAGATCGGATCGCCGGCGGCGCCGAGCCGGATCTCCCAGGTGTCGCTGCCCAGGTAGCGCGGCGGCTGTATGCCGGTCACGCCGGGCACTGCGCGCAGCCGCAGCGTGTACGCGTCGAGCCTTGGCCTGGCCGAGGCGGATGCGCTCGAGCAGCCCTTCCCAATCGGTCTGGACAGAGTACGACCGGATCCTCTCGGCGCCGCCGATGGCACATCTGCGCGACGGTAGGAGACGCCTCGAGCGCTAGGTGGACAACGCCCCGTCCAGCGATGAGTCTTCGATGCATCGACGGTCTCATCAGCCGTGAGCACCGGAAAGGAGACGCTGATGAGCCCGACCGACTTGACTGGGTCTGACCCGAGGCGTTGGCGTGCGCTGGCTGTCCTCGGCCTGATCCAGTTCATCCTGGTCGTCGACGTTTCGATCGTGAACGTCGCGCTGCCACGGATCCAGCACGACCTTCACTTCTCGCCCGCGGGGCTGGCGTGGGTGGTCAATGGCTATGTGTTGATGGCCGGCGGCCTGCTGTTGCTGGGTGGGCGTCTTGCCGACATGCTCGGGCGTAAGCGGCTGTTCCTGCTCGGCGTCGGGCTGTTCGCGGTCGCCTCAGCCACGAGCGGTGCCGCCACATCACCGGGGATGCTGGTGTCGAGCCGATTCGTGCAGGGTCTGGGCGAGGCTCTCGCCGCCCCCGCCGCGCTCGGGCTGCTCGTGATCCTGTTCCCCGATCCACGCGAGCGGACCAAGGCACTCGGCATCTGGGGCGGGCTCGCCGGTCTCGGCGGAACAACCGGCGCCGTGCTCTCGGGCGTCCTGACGAACTTCGCCTCCTGGCGCTGGATCTTCTTCATCAACGTTCCCGTGGCGATGTTCGCGCTGTTGATGGTGCCGCGGCTGGTGTCGGAGAGCCGGATGGTCCGTGAGCATCACAGGGTCGACGTTGCGGGCGCGGCCACGGCCACCGGCGGCCTGGTGGCGGTCGTCTATGGGCTGCTCGCCGCTGCCCGCCACCCGTGGGGCTCCGCGCAGGTACTGTCGCCGGTGCTCGGCGGCTTCGGCCTGCTCGCCGTGATGGTGATGATCGAGGCTCGCTCGGCCGCGCCGCTGGTTCCGCTCCGGTTCTTTGCCAACCGCACGCGCGCGGTCGCCAACTTCGCCAGCTTGTTCTCCACCTCGGCGTTCTTCAGCTGGGTGTTTCTGATGACGCTGTTCCAGCAGCAGGTGCTGCATTACTCACCGTTGCAGGGCGGTCTCGGCTACCTGCCGCTCGGATTCGGGATCGGCGCCGGAATGGGCATCGGTACTGCGCTGATGCCGCGACTCGGCGTGAGGCCGGTCTGGGTCACCAGTTACTTCGGAGCTGCCGTCGGCCTGCTGATCAACAGCCAGGTGCACCCCGGCAGCGGCTACTTCGGCGGTGTGCTGCCCGGCATGGTGGTGCTCGCGGTGTCGTTCGGATTGGGGTTTGCTCCGGCCATGAATGCGGCGCTTCACCGGGTGACCGGGCAGGACTCGAGTCTCGCCTCCGGCGTCCAGGGAACGATGCAACAGGTTGGCGGCGCGCTCGGGCTGGCCGGGCTATGCACGCTGGCGCTGAGGCACGCCGCAACCCAGCTGAGCCATGGCGTCGCGCCGGCGCTCGCCGTCGTCCATGGCTACGTGCTGGCCTTCCGGATCGGTGCGGGGATGCTCGTAATCGGCGGCGTGCTCGTGCTCGTCCTACTCGAGCGCGTCAGCACCGAGGGGCGCAACCCACTCGCCGAGAGCGGCATCGAGCCGTCCGTCCGCCGGCCGTCGGAGGCGCTGGCCCAACCGGCGCGCGCCTGAACACCGCGGGGACCACGGGAGTACAACTCGGCTGGTCGAGAGTTCAGCGCCGGGCCGGTCTTCCATCGGCAGACGCTGGAAGAGGCGATGAAATGGCCCTACGCGCGCCGCTACCTGCCGGTGCGCTCCCGGTGCTTGCACCCCGGCCAGCAGCAGGGCCGGCGCTGGCCTTCCTCCAGCTCCTCCTGGGTGCGCCGAATGCGGCGCTCACGGGTGGTCTCCTGCTTGGCATCCTCGACCCAGCAGATGAATTCGTTGCGGGCCAAGGGCGTGATGTCCTTCCAGGCAACCAGCGCCGTGGCGTTGTCGATCAGCGCCTCGCGGAGGTCCGCGGGCAGCTCATGCACCACCCCACCGGGCACTTCCTGGCCGCTCACAGGGCCCATGGTAGTAAGCCTGGGTGAGCATCGCAGAGGAGGACTGGATAGTGTTCGCCGCGTTGACCCGGACAGAAGCGACCGGCGAGCAATCCGGATGAGGGCCATCGTCCTATGCCTGCGCTCGTGGCGTGCGACGCTCGCCGGCCGGAGTGTGTGTGTGCTGGTCGTGTTGATCGTCTGCACGATTCTGGCCGGATGCGGATCTTCGACTCATTCGAGCGCATCGCCGACGAAGTCGGGATCGTCATCGACCGCTGCTCAGACTGGCACGAGCACCGCGGCCACCACCACGACCACGCCCCAGGCCGACGTCTCGGGGAAGCTCGACACGCTCCCGGAGGGCACGCCCGGGACCGGGGCGCTACCGCCCGCGCCGAGTTCGAGCACCGCGACGGCGGAGCAAACCTACTTGGCCGCCGTGTTCAGCGACGCCCAGCGCTTCTGGCAGCGGGAGTTCAGCGAGGCCGGAGTCCCGTACGCGCCGGCCCGGTTGGTGCTGTTCGCAACCGCCGTGCACTCCGGCTGCGGGGTGCAGGCCCACACCGGCCCGTTCTACTGCGGCGCCAACCGGACTCTCTACCTCGATCTGAGCTTCTTCCAGGCGCTCGCCCGTCACGCGGGTGTTGGCCCCTTCGGTCAGGCGTACGTCGTCGGGCACGAGCTCGGCCACCACCTTCAGCACCTGCTCGGCATCGATCAGCGCGTCGCCGTGCTCGACCACCAAGACCCCAGCGGCGCCAACACCCGCTCGGTCCGCGTCGAGCTTCAGGCGGACTGCCTGGCCGGCGTATGGGCGCACTCGAGCCAAGCGCGCGGTCACCTGACCGACGCCGACCTCAACGACGCCCTCAAGACCGCCGCGATCGTCGGCGACGACTTTCAGCAGCACGCAGCCGGCCGCGTGGTCGAGAGCGCGCTGTGGACTCACGGCTCCTCCGCGCAACGCCAGCACTGGCTGAAGACTGGCTTCCAGTCGGGTCGTCCCAGCTCGTGTGACACCTTCACAAGCAACGCTGGGTGAGAGTGTCGACGCGCGGGCTCAGCGAATCGGCCAGTTGCAGCGATCCGACCGAGTCTGATTCGGCTCACACAGCCGTACCGCGCTGCCCCACAACAAACAGCCGGAGCCGAGCTGGGCGAGAGGCGGGTTTGTAGATGCCCACACTCGCCCCGGGAGGTGGGCGAGCGGGACGGCATGGGATTGAAGAGGTTGTGGTGCTGACCTGGCGGCGTAGCTAGCATGGGTGATGTGCTGGCCCGCCGGGCAGGCGCGAACGCGGAGCAGCGATGGCTGAGCGGAGAGGCTTCTGGTCCAATCGACCCCGGAAGGGGGGCGACGACGCGCAGCTACTGGTCGCCGAGCGAGTCCACGACGTTCGCCACGTCGGCTATGACGAGTTGCGCCGCCGAGCTGCTGCCGGCACGGAAGTCGAGGAGGTCAGCGGTCCCGACGGCAAGCGCTATCAGCGCCGCACGTCGGTGAAGCGGATGTCGCGCGGCGCCGACGAAGAATTGCGAATACACATCTCCGTTGTCGGCGGCGGACGCCTCGCCCGGCTCAATCCGCTGGTCGAGACTGTGCTGCTCGCCTCACCGGATGGCGAGATCGTCGGCGACTACACGCTCGCGGGCGAGGCCAACGACCCGCGCCGGTACCAGTGGCCGGGTGGCCGCTCCCGCAAATCCTAATCGCGGCGCCCGCAAACCAGGCCCCGCAACAGCAATCGTGAGGCGTACGGGCTGATCTTCGCGGACGCTCGGGTTAAGGCGACGCCACGCTGCAGTCTGGGAACGCACTGACGAAAGCCTTAGCTGATTCTCGCAGGTCATTCACGAGCGCCCGAGACGATCGAGATCGTCCCTCTCAACAACCTCAAGGAGAGAACATGAGGAACATCAGATCGAAGCTCGTCACGGGCGCGGCGGTGGGTGCGGCCGCCATCGGGGGCGGCGCGATCGCCAGTGCCGCCACCTCCGGCTCAACCACCTCGGCCACGAGCCCGAGCAGTCCGACGACACAGCCCCGGCAGAACTTCCCGGCTCACGGGACCGCGGCGCACGAGAGTGCGGAGAAGGCGGTCACTGGCGCCGCTGCGGCCAAGGCCCGGGCCGCGGCCGTCAAGTCCGCCGGTAGCGGCCAAGCCGGCGCGGTGACGACCGACTTCACCGGCAACGGCTATGAAGTCACGGTCACCAAGGCGGACGGTTCCACCACCGAGGTCCACATGGACAGCGCCTTCAACGTCGTGCCGGGTGGCCCCGGCGGTCACGGCGCCAACAGCGCCTGATCGACGCGTGACGAGGGCCGGCCATGCGCCGTGCCCTCGTCACCTCCGTCTATTTCGCGAACTCCCGTACGGGAAGCCCGTGTACGCCGGGAACCGCCTTGAACAGCGAGCCGGCCAAGGGGTCCTCGCCGGGCTGCAGACCCTCTCGGGAGGTGGTGATGAACAGCTCCGTCCGTCCCGCGCCCCCGAACGTGCAGGCCGTCACTTGCTTCACGGGCACCTCGATCACCGCGTCGAGCTTGCCGTCGGGCGAGTACCGCTGCACCACGCCGCCGCCAAAGAGCGCGGTCCACACGCCGCCCTCCGCGTCAACCGTCAGTCCATCGGGATGGCCGTCGACCGCAGCGAACACGCGCCGGCCGGTGAGCCCGCTCTGGCGGTCGTAGTCGAAGACGCTGATGCTGCGGGTGGGGGTGTCGTTGAAGTACGCGCGGCTCCCGTCCGGGCTCCAGTCGAGCCCGTTCGAGACGGTCAGGCCGGTGAGGACGACGTGGGTGGTGAGATCCACGTCGAGGAGGTACAACGACGCGGCGCCGGGCCGCTGGTCGTAAGCCATCGACCCGCAGTAGAAGCGGCCGTCGGGGTCGCAGCCGCCGTCGTTCATCCGTATCGTGTCTTCGGTCCACAGCTCGGCCAGAGGGGCGAGGCCCCCGTCCGCGCCCTCGAGGGCAAAGCCGCGTTCGAGCGCGATCACCGCGCCGCCACCGCGCCGCGGCCGCGTGGCGGCGACCACGCTGCCGACGTGGCGCCGTCCGACCGTGCCGTCGGCGCCCAGCGAGAGGATGTCGCCCGCGGGGATGTCCACCCAGCGGAGTCCGCCCCAGCTTGGTGACCAGACAGGTCCCTCGCCGTGGTCGGCGACCGGATCGGTTATGCGCTCAGCCCTCATCGAGCGATGCCGGCATGCGAGTCAGACACCCAGTGCCCCGGTCTAGGCCTCGATCTCGCGACCGTTCTCGCCCCACATGACGTGGAAAGTCCCGTCGCGGTCGACGCGCTTGTAGGTATGGGCGCCGAATAGGTCGCGCAGGCCCTGAATCAGGCTCGCGGGCCCGCGCGCGCGACGGTACCCGTCGTAATAGGCCAGCGACGAGGAGAACGCCGGGGTCGGGACACCGAGTTCGGCCGCTCGCGCGACCACGCGGCGCCATGGGTCCTGCGCCTGTTCGAGGGCCTTCGCGAAGAAGTCGGCCAGCATCAGGTTTGGCAGCGTCGGTTCGGTCTCGTAGGCCTCGCGGATGCGGTCAAGGAAACGGGCCCGGATGATGCAACCGCCCCGCCAGATCGTGGCCATCGACCCAAGGTCGATATCCCATTTCTCGTCCCGAGCCGCCGCCGCCATCTGGGCAAAGCCCTGGGCGTAGGAGACGATCTTCGACGCGTACAGCGCGTGCTCGAGGTCGCCGGTCAGCGACTCGTCGTGGGGTCGATTCCCCGACGGCCCGGCGAGCAGTCCAGCGGCGTGCTCGCGCTCCGACTTCAGCGCGCTGAGTGTGCGGGCGAACACCGCCTCGGTGATCCCGGTCAAGGGGACGCCGAGCTCAAGCGCGTTCTCGGCCGTCCATCGGCCGGTGCCCTTCTGCTCAGCGGCATCCAGGATCACATCGACCAGCGGTTTGCCGGTCGCCTCGTCGGTCTTGGCGAGCACCCGCGCGGTGATCTCGATCAAGAACGACTCGAGCTCAGAGCCGTTCCAGGATTCGAAACGCTCGGCGATCTCCGGGACCTCCAAGCCGACGCCGTGACGCAGGAGGTCGTAGGTCTCCGCGATCAGTTGCATGTCGGCGTATTCGATGCCGTTGTGGACCATCTTCACGTAGTGCCCGGCGCCGTCCGGTCCGACGTACGTGCAGCACGGCGTGCCGTCGACGTTCGCCGCGATAGCCTCGAAGATCTCCTTGACCGACTCGTCGTAGGGTTCGCGGTCCCCGCCGGGCATGATGCTCGGGCCGTTCAGCGCGCCTTCCTCGCCGCCCGACACTCCGACGCCGAGAAAATGGATGCCCTGTTCGGCCAGTTTGGCGTGGCGGCGCTGCGTGTCGCGGAAGTTCGCGTTGCCGCCGTCGATCAGCACGTCGCCTCGGTCGAGGCGGGGCGCGATCTCGTTGATCACCGCATCCGTGGCCGGTCCGGCCTGGACCATGCTCATCAGGACCCGCGGACGGGCAAGCGCGCCCACCCACTGCTCGACGGACTCCTGCCCGGTGATCGGGCCCTCCGAGCCATGCTCGTCGAGGAATCTCTCCGTGCGGCTCGTGGTCCGGTTGTGAACCACCACCGGGATGTCGTGATGGGCCACGTTGCGCGCCAGGTTGGCGCCCATCGTTGCCAGGCCGGTTAGGCCGAAGTGTTGGTCGGAACTCATCGGCGGATCCTGAATCCGGCCGCCAGCGCGGCTGATCGGACTATAAGCTGGTTTCCCCCGCTGCGTCGAGCTGAACATTGGGGTAGGCGAGCTTCAGTCAACATCAGGAGGCGACGTTCATGCAAATGGCAATGGTTGGTCTCGGCAGGATGGGCGCCAACATGGTCCGGCGGCTGATCCGCGATGGGCACGAGTGCGTGGTCTACGACGTGCGGGCCGCGTCGGTCAGCGCGATGGAGGAGGAGGGCGCTGCGGGCACGGGTTCGCTGAGCGAGCTGGTCGAGCACCTGGCAGCGCCGCGCGCCATCTGGGTGATGGTCCCGGCGGCCTTCACCGACGAAACCATCGATCAGCTGGCTCAGGTGGTCGAGCCGGGCGACATCCTGATCGACGGCGGCAACAGCTACTTTCACGACGACATCGACCGCGCGGAGCGGCTCGAGGCCCGCGGCATCCACTACGTCGACGTCGGTACGAGCGGTGGCGTGCACGGACTGGAACGCGGCTACTGCCTGATGATCGGCGGCAGACCCGAAGCGGTGCAGCGGCTCGATCCGATCTTCCGCTCGTTGGCTCCGGGCCTCGGCGCAACCGAGCGGACGCCCGGACGCGAGGGCGAACCGTCGACCGCGGAGCTCGGCTACCTGCATTGCGGCCCGCCCGGCGCCGGGCACTTCGTCAAGATGGTCCACAACGGCATCGAGTACGGGGTGATGGCCGCCTACGCGGAGGGGCTGAACATCCTTCGCCACGCCAACATCGGCACGGTCGAGCACGAATCCGACGCCGAGACGGCACCCGTCCGGGACGCGCAGCGCTACTACGCCTACGACTTCGAAATGCCCGCAGTGGCCGAGGTCTGGCGGCGCGGCAGCGTGATCGCCTCCTGGCTGTTGGACCTGACCGCCGCGGCGCTCGTCGAGTCCCCAGAGCTGGCGGACTTCAGCGGGCGCGTCTCCGACTCGGGCGAAGGACGGTGGACGATCGCCGCTGCGGTCGATGAAGGAGTCCCCGCGAACGTGCTCAGCGCGTCGCTGTTCAGCCGCTTCAGCTCACGCGGCGAGGCCGAATATGGCAACAAGCTGCTCTCCGCGATGCGCAAGCAGTTCGGCGGCCACGCCGAAAAGCGCGGGGCCGGGGTGTGAGGAATCCGCAGCAGCACACGAGGTGATCCGGCAGCACACGAGGTGATTCGGCAGCACACGAGGTGATCGGTATCGCCAGGCACAGACGGCATTGCCTATTGCCGGCGAAGTCCCCGACGGCTAGAGTGTCGCGTCGCACGCTTCAGAGTTGATGTCCCGGTCGAGGTGGGGATGAAACGAGCAGGCTGGTGGCTGCGCCAGCCGCTCTTCGCGGTTGCGGCTCTCGTGGCCCTGCTCGGGATTGCCGGTTCTCCGTCGCGGGCCGCAGGATCGCCCTCGTATGAGTGCAGCGGGGCGACCCCGATCTACCTCGACACGAGCTACACGTTCTCCGAGCGGGCCGCCGACCTGATGTCGTGCATGTCGCTCGGGCAGGAGGTACTCCAGCTACACACCAATAGCGCCCCCGCGATTCCGAGTCTCGGGCTGCAACAGTACTGGTACTGGAACGAGGGCCAGCATGGCGTCAATACCCTGAACGCCGACACCAACGCGGGCGGCGGGACGGGTGGCGTGCACGCGACGAGCTTCCCGACCAACCTCGCCACGGCGATGACATGGAACCCGCAACTGATGTATCAGGAGACAACAGCGATCTCCGACGAAGTACGCGGGTTCCTCGACCCGTCTCTGTGGGGCAAGGCTCAGAACAACCTCGGGCCCTCGCCGAACGACTATGGCGATCTCACGTTCTGGGCTCCGACCGTGAACATGGATCGCGACCCGCGCTGGGGCCGGACCGACGAGGCGTTTGGCGAGGACCCTCACCTCGTCAGCCAGATGGCCGGCGCGTACGTCGAGGGCTATCAGGGTGAGACGCTCTCCGGCATCCCACTCAGCAAGTATCTGAAGGTGGCCGCGACCGCCAAGCATTACGCCCTCAACAACGTCGAGGATTACCGGACGCCCGGCGGCTCGGGGACCAACGACGAGGACCTGCGCGACTACTACACCGCCCAGTTCAGGGACCTGGTGGAGAAGGCGCACGTAAACGGGATCATGACTTCCTACAACGCGATCAACGGAACACCCTCGGTAGCGGATACCTATACGGCCAATGAGCTACTCCAGCGCGCATACGGGTTCGATGGCTATACGACCGCCGACTGCGGCGCGGTCACCACGACGTACGTGGGGCCGCCGAACGGCCACGACTGGGCGCCGCCCGGCTGGGTGACCAACGGCGGGGGCACAAACGCGATCTGGACCAACGTCCGCAATGGCAAGGAGATCGCCGGCGCGGCGGGCGGGCAGTCGTACGCGGCCAGGGCGGGCACCGACCTCAATTGCACCGGCACCGAATACACGCTGCCGAACATCCAGCAGGCGATCAAAGTCGGCGTCCTCGACAAGGGAGTGCTCGACACCGCGCTGACCCACGTGCTCACAACGCGCATGCAGACGGGCGAGTTCGACGCTCGCGCGGACGTTCCGTGGACGAACATCACCGCGCGCGAGATCGAGAGCGCCGCCCACCAGACTCTTGCGCGGACGGTGGCCGACAACGCACTGGTATTGCTGAAGAACCAGGGCGTCCCCGGGACGAGCACGCCATTGCTCCCGGCCGACCCGGCGAAGCTCTCGAGCGTCGTGATCGTCGGCAATCTGGCCAACACGGTCACGCTCGGCGGGTACTCCGGCGCTCCGACCCACGAGGTGAGCGCCGTCCAGGGGATCACGCAGGAAGTCAAGGCCGCCAACCCGAACGCGACCATCTACTACGACTCCTGCGCAACCTCGACGACCGCAACCGCGCCCGCGACTTGCTCCGCCCAGACCCTGTCGGAGATGAGGAACGCCGGCCTGGTGGTGGTGCTTGCGGGTACGGACGCACACGTCGCCTCCGAAGGCCATGACCGCACGACGCTCGCGATGCCGGGCAACTACGACTCGATGATCCAGCAGGTGGCGGCGGTCGGCAACCCGCGGATGCTGCTGGCGCTCCAGTCGGACGGTCCCGTCCAGATCTACGACGTGCAGCACTACTTCCCGGCGATCCTGTTCAGTGGCTACAACGGCCAGAGTCAGGGCCTGGCTCTCGCAGACGTGATGTTCGGTCAGCAGGACCCCAGTGGCCATCTCAACTTCACCTGGTACAAGAATGACGCCCAGCTGCCGCCGATCGAGAACTATGCGTTGACGGCCGCGCACACCGGCGGCATCGGTCGAACCTACATGTACTTCAAGCGCAAGCCCACGTATCCCTTCGGGTACGGACTCGCCTACACGACGTTCGCATACTCCAACCTGTCGGTGACGCCCACGAGCACAACGCCGGACGGCGCCGTCACTGTCAGCTTCGACGTGACCAACACCGGGAAGCTGCCGGGCGCGACCGTCGCGCAGCTATACGTCTCGCCGCCCAGCGCGCCCGGCATTGAGACACCCGAGGAGGAACTCGAGGGATTCCAGCGGACGGCCGTGCTGGACCCCGAGCAGACGCAGCGCATCACCCTGTCGGTGCCGACCAGTCACCTGTCGCGGTGGGACGAGAAGCTGCTCAAGGAGATCGTCGTCGACGGCGCCTACCAGTTCAAGGCGGGCCCAGACTCCGCCGCAACCTTCGGCTCCCAGTCAGTCCAGATTCACGGCACGCTCACACCAAAGGTCAGCTATGTCACCGTCCAGCCCGACCAGGTGATCTTCGAGCCCGGCCAAACACTCGATCTCACCGCTCGGAATCCCTGGATCCTCGACGACACCCAGAAGGGAAACGAGCAGCGTCACCAGCGCGCCGACGGGATCGTCGAGGCGGTGAACAACGACGAGTCGTTCGCCGACATGGCGACCGCTCACGTCGCCTATGCGACCAGCAACCCAAATGTGGCGCGGGTCAGCGCCAACGGTGGACTGACCGCCGTCGCGGCGGGAGTGGCAACCATCACCGCCACGGTGGACGGCGTCACCGGCGGGACACCGGTGGTCGTGCAGCAGCCACTCGCGCTGAGCTCGCCGTCGATCGTCCCCGCCGGGACGACACTCACCGCCACGACGAAGCTCCCGAACACCGGCACCGCCCCGCTCACCAGCGTCGCCTTGACCCTCGACGCCCCCGCTGGCTGGAGGGCCGAGGCTACTTCGCCGACGAGCTTCGCGCGCCTCGACGGCGGCCAGACCGCGCAAACTACCTGGCAGGTGACCGTCCCGGCCGGTACCAGCGCCGCCGGCTACGAGCTCTCGGCGCGGGCAACTTTCGACGATGCCAACGGCGCCGGCGCCGCGACCGCCGGGGCTGGGCTGTCGGTACCGTACTCGTCGCTGAGCGCGATGTTCGCCAACCCCGGTATCACCGACGACGCCGACACCACGCCGGGCAACCTCGACGGTGGCGGGCAAAGCTATTCGGAGCAGACGCTCGAAAACGACGGCCTCAGCCCCGGGGCGACGGTCAACCACGATGGCCTCAGCTTCACGTGGCCGAGCGCCGCGCCGGGGACTCCCGACAACGTCGTCGCCAGGGGCCAGACGACCGAGCTGTCGGGCTCGGGCAAGACGCTCGGCTTCCTCGCCACGGGTGACTACGGCACCGCCACGGGCGCCGGAACGATCACCTACACCGACGGCACAACGCAATCCTTCACGCTGGCGTTCTCCGACTGGTATGCCAATTCAGCCCAGCCAGGCGGCGACATCCTCGACACGTTCCCGTACCACAACAGCCAGACGGGCAAGGCCGCCAACGCGGTGAGCATCTATTACCAGGGGATTCCGCTCAAGGCCGGCAAGGCAATCGAGTACCTCACGCTCCCCGACGTCGGGTCTGGAGTTTCGTCCGGTCAGCTCGCGATGCACATCTTCGGGGTCGCGATCGGGTAGCGCTGACGCGGTTCGTGCGGCCTCACTCTCTCTTGGCGCCTCAGCCGGCGCGACCGGGTAGATCGCGCCAGGTGTGGCAGCTCGGTCCGATCGGCGGCCCCGGCCTCCGGGTCCTGTTCGTGGGGATCAACCCGTCGCTGCGCTCTGCAGAGGTCGGACATCACTTCGCCCGGCCGGGGAACCGGTTCTGGCCGACGCTGCACGCCGCCGGCTTCACGCCGCGTCGACTCACGCCGCAGGAAGACGAGCTGCTCCCGTCGTTCGGGATCGGGGTGGCGAACATCGTTGCCCGCGCCACGCGCACGGGGGCCGAGTTGACCGTCGCGGAGCTGCGCGCCGGAGCCACCGTGCTGGAGGCCACGGTGGATGCGTGGAGTCCACGGCTGGTGGCGGTCGTCGGCGTCGTCGCCTATCGCTCAGCGTTTCGGCGCCCGCACGCACACATGGGTTTACAGGACGAGCGAGTGGCTGGCCGGCCGGTCTGGGTCTTGCCCAACCCCAGCGGCCTCAACGCCCACTACAAGCCGCATGATTTCGCGCGCCTGTACAAGCAGGCGCGACTCTACGCCGCGTCCCTCACATAGCCCACCGGCTTGGCGACGCGTGGATTGAGGCGGCCGCGTCGCCCGGCGCGCTCACGCCGTGCGTTTGAGCTCACTGGTAGCTGATGTACGCGGGACGGGGGCGCAGGGCGATGATCTGCGCGGGGGTGAGCCGCACCGGGTCGTCGACGGGACGCAGGAAGACCTTGAACCCGGGATAGAACCGCTGCGCGCCGTTCATGACCTGTCGGTAGGAGTAGAGCTTGCTCGACACCGGCCCCAGTCCGTCCATCTGCAGCACGGTGGCCAGCCGCGGCCGGATGGCAATCTTGCCGCGGTCGGGAAGCTCAGTCGTCCGGAACTCATGGACGATGAACAGCTTCTGCGGCAGCCGGTGCCTCACCGTCAACGCGGAGAGATACGCGGACACGGCGTTGATGGCGCCCGCCGACGAAGACCCGATGACCTCGTCGGGGACTTCCTCCGAGGTCAGCTTCCACTCCGGGTCAAGTGCCACCCCGACCGCCGGATCGAGCAGGAAACGGGCATAGCGGCGGACCTCTGGCAGGAACTCACCCCGCCCTGGCTGGAAGTCGAGAATCAGAAGGAGCTTGTGTCGGTGGGCGGCTTCGAGGTAGCGCTTCACGATGTTCAGCTCGACGGCGGAGCTGTAGGAACCGTCCGGGCCGGGATACGGCGAAGCCACCGTCGCGACCAGTTCGAATGCCGGCTGCACCGGGCGGCCGAAGAGGACATAGTCGTGTGCGGTTCGCTCTACTCCGGCGGCGTCTGCCTCGGGATCGCCCGTCTGGCCCAGGATGTTCGAGGTCCCGACGATGCCGTAGTACGCCACCACCAGGTGACCCGGCAGTAGGACGCGACCGCCGCGCGGCAGCAGGATCGGTGGAGGCGGCTTCGGTCGCGGCCGGGCCGCGATCAGCGGGCGCGCCCGCTGCGCGTGGCGGTCAGCGGCGCCTCGGGAGCCGCCACTTCCGAGTACCAGCACAGCGGCCGCCGCGATCACGGCCAGCGAGGCGATCGCTCCGAGCAGATGGAGCAGCCGGCGGCGTCGGTGCGCGAGCCGTCGCTGCCAAGCCAGGTCCTCCGGGCTCAGGGATCCGGTGCTCGACACACGGCTGACGTCCTCCGCCCTCCTCTCCCGCACCGGCGGAAGCTTATTCGGACTGAGGACGGAAGCGCTTTACGCCGGAAATCAGGATCCCCACCGCGGGGATCCGCGGTGTGTGAACCTCGCCTACCGATGATTTCCGCATCGTCGCACCGCGCGAAGATTGCCGCGTGACGGCGGGCGGGATCTTCGGCCGCCTGGGGGTCGAGTCACTCGAACAACGTCGTCGCGGTTCTTAGAGGCGCCGGAGGCGCCGTTTGTGTCGAGGTCGCGATCCCCCTCGATAATCCGGGAACCGGCCTCGGGCGGTCCTCCTGCCGCCGCGGCCGACGTGCCCCGTGTCTCCCGTCGCGCTCACGTTCGATGATGGTCCCCACCCGCAGTGGACGCCCGCGGTACTGGACGCGCTCGCTGAGGCGTCGGTAACGGCGACGTTCTTCATCCAGGGCGATCGGCTGCTCGCGAGACCCGGCCTGGCTCGCGCCACGGTGGCGGAGGGCCACTCCGTGCAGGCGCACTGCGATCGGCACCGCTCGCATCACCAACTGTCGAAGGCCGAGATCACGGCCGATCTCGACCGATTGCTGCACGCGATGCGCACAGCGGGGTTGCCACGGCCGAGCTTTTGGCGGCCGCCCTATGGCGATATAGCCGCGCCGCGTAGCCAGGAGGTCGCCGCCGGACACGGCTTGCGGCTGGTGACGTGGACGGTCGAGAGCTGTGATTGGGCGCGAGACTCCGCGGCGGCGATCTTCTCAGAACTGCTCGCCGAGCGGCGTCCAGCGACGCGCCTCGAGCCCGACTCGATCATCCTGATGCACGACTCGGTGGGCGCGCACACCGCGGAGCTCGTGCATCTGCTCGCAGCGGAGATTCGCAACCGGGGCTGGACATGCGGCCCGATCAGCCGCGCAGCGAGGACCCCCGAGCGGCCATTCAACGCGTGTCAGCCGAGTTCAGGAGGGTAGGCGCGATAGCCAGGTTGACCGGTGCCTAGAGCCGAACGTCGCACTGCGACGAAACGTCGGCCTGGCATGTCGCAGGCAAACCTGGGTATCCGCATCTCAAGCTAGCGGAAGGACGCATATGAGCGACGAACGTCAGCAGGGTCCCGATGCGGGAGCCGAAGAGCTCGCCGAGTCCAAGAGCGACGAGGAGCGCCGGCGCGAGGAGGAGTGGTCGCAAGGGGGCCAGGACGTCGAGGAGCAGCAACACGACGAACCTGGTGCAGAGCAGTAGGCTCGCGGCCTGAGCAGCGGCGGCCTGAGCAGGGCGGCCTGAGCGGCCGGGAAGCCGCCGCTGACCGCGCGTCCAGGCCAGGCCGGACCGCGGGCCGGCCTACCGGCGCGGTCCGCAACTCACCGACAACGAGGGCCCGCGGCTGAGGGTCTGATAGACGACACAGTAACGCTCGGTGAGTCGCTGCAGCGTCTCCAGCTCCGCCTCGTCGGCATCGGTCTCCAGTTCGAAAGTCAAGCGAATGGCGCGGAACCCGACCGGCGCCTCTCGGTCGACCCCGAGCGTCCCACGGAAGTCGAGGTCTCCCTCCGCGCGGACCCGACCGGACCGGACGGCAAGGCCGAGTGAGGTGGCCACGGCTTGCAGCGTGACGCCCGCACATGCGACGAGCGCCTCGAGCAACATGTCGCCGGAGCACAGCAGCGAGCCGTCGCCACCGGTGGCTGAATGCAGTCCCGCCTCGACGAGCGCACGTCCGGTCTGGACCGAGCAGGAGATGCCGTCACCGAGCGACCCCTGCGCGGAGAGCGTGACGAGCGCGGCGCCCGGGTCGGATTGGTAGCGCTCCTTGAGCGGCTCCTGGAGCGCGCGGAGGTGCTCACGATCCACGGCGCGGATGTTAGGAGATGGCGGTAGGAGGCGGGCCCCTGCGGCTGGTGGTCAATCGACCGTGACTGTCGTCGCGCGGCCGAGCGCGCCGATCAGCGTCTCGGTCGGCACCTCGAACACCGCGTGCGGGGTGCCGGCTGCACACCACACGGTAGGGAACCGCCGCAGCGACGCATCGATCAGCGTCTCAAGGTCGATGTCATGGCCGAGCGGCGGTATCCCGCCGATCGAGAAGCCGGTCGCGCGGCGCGTCTGCTCGGCGCTCGCCGCGGCCAGCCCGAGCCGGCCGGCATCGACGCGCCGATCGCCGGCGCACAACACCATCACGGGCTGCGCGTCGCGGAGGAACACGAGCGACTTGACGATCTGGCCCACCTGGCAGCCCAGGGCGGCGGCGGCCTCTCGGGCGGTTCGGGCCGAGTCGCCCAGCATCCGAATATCGACGTGAAGGCCGCGGGCCACGAGGCGCGCCTGCAATCTCGCCGCCGTCGGGTGCACGGGTGGGACCTTACCCGAGCGCAGCTTCCCTTCCGCACGGGGTCCTGCGCTGCCGCGTCGGGCATACTCGTACGCCGTGATTGCCCCGCGGAAGCAGTGCCGATGAACCGTCCGGCCGAAGGCACGCCGAGCGAGGGGGGCGATAGCGCCGGTGCCTTCGGGTCCAGCGACCCGTTTTCGCTGGGCGTCGAGGAGGAGCTGTTCTTGGTCGACCCGGTCACCGGTCGGCAGGCCAATACCTCGGCGGCGGTGCTCGAGCGGCTCGGCGACGTGCCGGGAACGGTCGAGCGGGAGCTGCACGCTTGCCAGATCGAGCTCGTGACGGAGATTCATGCCAGCGCCGCGGAAGCGGTCGCCGGCCTCGGCGCGATGAGGCGGGCGGTGCTCGGCACGGGGGCCGGGCTGCTCGGGTCGGGAACTCATCCCGCGGCCGCCGAGGGCGACGCGGAGATCACCGACAAGGAGCGCTACGAGCGGATCCGGTACCTGCTCGGCGACGCGGTCGCGACGCCGGTCGGCGGGCTGCACATCCACATCGGGATGCCTGACGCCGAGACGGCGATCCGCGCGTTCAACGGTCTCCGCCGGCATCTTCCGTTGCTCCAAGCGCTTGCCGCCAACTCTCCGTTTCGCCACGGCCGGGACACTGGGCTCGCGTCCGCACGAGAGGTGACCCTCCGGGGTTGGCCGCGATCAGGCGTACCGCGGGCCATGGCAAACTACTCCGACTTCTGCGACATGACGGCAGTGCTCACGCGAGCGGCCGACGTTCCCGACTACACGTGGTTCTGGTGGAAATTGCGACCCCATCCGCGGCTGGGCACGGTCGAGATCCGGGCGCTCGATGTGCAGGCCTCGCTGGCCGACACTGCCACGCTGGTCGCACTCGTACATTGCCTGGCTCGCCACGAGGCGGAGAACGGGCCGGGGCGAGAGCCGCCCGCCGAGGTGCTGGAGGAGGGCATGTTCAGAGCCGCTCGCTTCGGCGTACACGCCCACCTTCCGGACGCCGACGGCCGGCTGCAGCCTGTGTCGGACCTGCTCGAAGCAGCGCTCGACCGAATTGGCGGACTGGCTGGCGAGCTCCGCTGCCGTCGGGAGCTGAGCCGGGTGCCGGAGATCATCCGCGTGGGCGGCGGCGCGGGACGCCAGCACGACAGCTACGGCATCGCCGGTCTCGACGCCGTGATTCGCGATCTCACCGAGCTGACGCGGTCTTTTGCCGAGGTCACGTCTGGGCGCAGACGTGCGACGGTTAGCGACGGCTGAGCTGGGTATCCCGTGCTCGTGGCAACCGAGGGGAACACGGCCACCGCTGCGTCCGCGAACCGGCCTGCCCACCGGCTACCGAGGACAACCGGCGCGCTCAGCGGCCTGATCGTGATCGTGCTCGGAGCCTGGGGAGCGCTGGTCCCATTCATCGGCGCGTACTTCCACTACGCGTTCGGTAGCTACTCGGCGTGGCAGTTCTCGACCAACCGGCTGGTGCTCTCCGTCATCCCCGGCGTGGTCGCGGTGATCGGCGGTTGGCTGCTGCTCACCAGCGCGCGCCGCTCGAGCGGAGTTTTCGGCGGCTGGCTGGCGGTCGCCGCCGGTATCTGGTTCGCCGTTGGACCTGTGGTCAGCCTCCTGTGGCACCCGGCCGGCTATCCGATCGGGCACCCGATGGGAGCCCGCTTCCCCCAGGTCCTCGAGTGGCTCGGGTTCTTCTTCGGGATCGGGGTGATCATCGCCACTCTGGGCGCGTTCGCATCCGGCCGCTTCGTGTCTCGCCCGCGGCTCGCGGAAGATGCCGCGATCGCAGCCGGGACCGCCGCGCGGGAGGTGGCAGAGCCCGCACGCCGTCCGGGTGCCGCCAGAGCGGAGTGAGCCGCTGGGCTCCGCGGCGGCAGGGCGCCGCCAGACCCGTGTCGCCGCGGGCGTCCCGGCGGCCGGGCCCCGTGAGCCGCCTACGCTTCCGGTAAGTCGTTGACTGCGGAGAGGCTGGCGTGAGCCCACACCGATCGCCCGACGTGATCGTCGTCGGGGCCGGCCACAACGGTCTCGTCAGCGCGGCGATGCTGGCGAGGACGGGCCGGCGCGTGCTGGTGCTCGAGCGCGCGCGCCATGTCGGCGGCGCCGCGGTGTCGGCCTCGCCGTTCGCCGGGCGTGATGCCCGCATCTCGCGCTACTCGTATCTGGTCAGCCTGTTCCCTCGGAGGCTGCTGGCCGAGCTCGGGCTCGGCGTCGAGCTGCGCCCACGCCGGATCTCCTCCTACACCCCTTCCGGCGATGCTGGCGTCCTCATCGGCGAGGATGAGCCGCGAACGCGCGCGTCGATTCGGCGCACGGTCGGCGACGACGGCAGCTTCGAGGTGCTGCGGAGCTTCGGCGCGCTCCTCGCCCGGGTTGCGGTGCCGGTGTTCGCCTCGCTCACCGAGCCTCTGCGCTCGCGGTCGGCGTTCGCGAAGCTCGTGGGCGATCAAGCGACCTGGAGAGCGCTGTTCGAGCAGCCGCTGTCGAGGCTGCTCGAGACAACCTTCGAGAGCGACCTGGTTCGCGGGATCGTCGCCACCGACGCGCAGATCGGCACCTTCGCCGGCGCCGACGACTCGCGACTCACGCAGAACCGGTGCTTCTTGTATCACGTGATCGGCAACGGGACCGGCCGCTGGGACGTGCCGGTCGGCGGCATGGGCGCCCTCACCGAGGCGCTGGCGGACGCCGCCCGACGGGCCGGCGCCGAGCTTCGCCTGGGCACGACGGTCACCGCCATCGACAGCGACGGCCGGCGTGTGCAGGTACGGACCGCGGACGGCAAGCAGTTCGGCGGCCGCCGGCTGCTCGCCGGCGTCGCCCCCGCGGTACTCGCGGAGCTGCTCGGCGAGCCGGTGCCGGAGCCGCGGCCCGAAGGCTCGCAGCTCAAATTGAACCTCCTGCTGGCGCGGCTTCCGCGGCTGCGCGACCCGGCCGTCACTGCGGGAGAGGCCTTCACCGGCACCTTTCACGTCAACGAGGGCTACACACAGCTCCAGCAAGCCTATGACGAGGCCGCCCGCGGGCGCATCCCGCACCTTCCTCCATGCGAGTGCTACTGCCATTCACTCACCGATCCGAGCATTCTCGGGGGCGAGCTGCGTGCGAGCGGGGCTCAGACGCTGACCGTGTTCGTGCTGCACATGCCGGCGCGTCTGTTCCACGCCGATCCGGATGCGGCGAAGCATGCGGCGATCGCCGCGACGCTTCGTTCACTCAACTCCGTCCTGGCCGAGCCGATCGAGGACTGTCTGCTCGAAACGGCGGACGGCGAGCCGTGCCTCGAGGCCCACACGCCGATTGAGTTGAGCACGGAGCTCGGGATGCCCGGAGGCCACATCTTCCACCGCGACCTGGCGTGGCCGTTCGCCGAGTCCGGGGCCGAAGTGGGGCGCTGGGGTGTTGACACAGCGCATCCCAACGTCTGGCTGTGCGGCGCCGGCGCGCGGCGCGGTGGCGGCGTGAGCGGTATCCCCGGTCACAATGCCGCGCGGGCGCTGATCGAAGCCGACCGGTAGGCGTCGGGCCGAATGATGCGCGCGGCCGCCCGGACGCGGGCTCACCCCAGACCTGCGTACGCGGCCGACCGGACGTCCCGATGCACCCGCGGCGGCTCCGACGTCTCGAACAGGCGCTGGGTCAACACGATGATCGTGAGCTCGTGGCGGGGGTCAACCAGCCACGACGTCCCCAAGCCGCCGTCCCAGCCGAAGGCGCCGCTGTCAAGGACCTGGAGCCCGAATCCCCACGAGCGTCCCCTGAAGAAGTTCGGGCCGAGGCCGCCGTGCGCCTTCTGGGCGTCGCTCAGCTGAGCGCTCGTCATCGCGCGAGCCGACGGGGCCGAGAGGACCGGCTCCCCGCGGTTCAGCAGCATTCGTGCGAACGCGTGAAGGTCGTCGACGGTCGATACAAGCCCGGCGGCGCCGTCGCCGAACGCCGGCGGGCGGCTCCACTTGCCCTCGGGCTCGTCCCACACCGACAGCCCTTCGGGCGTCGGTCGGTAGGCGGTGGCCAGGCGGTCGGTCCGGCTCGTGAAGAAACCGGTGTCGCTCATTCCGAGCGGTTCGAACAAGCGCGAGCGAAGCACGTCGGGGAACGGCTCGCTGGCGGCGCGAGCGGCGAGGACCCCGAGCACCGAGGCGCCGGTGTTGTAGAGCCACCGCTCCCCGGGCTGGGCGACGAGCGGCAGGCGAGCGAAGTTCGCCAGCCAGGTGTCCGGGTCAGGCTGGACGGCCGGATCAGGCGGGCCGAGCGTCGCGAGGCGAAGGTTGTCGGCGGCCACGACGACAGGCCAGGCGTTCGCCGACGTGAACATCTCCGTGGCCATCCCGAATCCGAAGGTGAACGTCAGCAGGTCACGGGCGGTGATTGCGCGCTCGGCCGGAACGGTGTCATCGAGCGGCCCGTCCATCCGCCTGAGCACCCGCCGGCTGGACAGCTCAGGCAGCAGCCGGTCGACCGGCTCGTCCAGGTCGATCAGCCCTTCGTCGACGAGCGCCAGCGTAACCGCCGCGGTGAGCGGCTTGCTCGTCGAGGCGATTCGGAAGACCGAGTCCCGCGCCACCGGCCGGCCACCGAGATCCAGGTTCCCCAGCGCCTCCACGTGGACCTCGCCGTCGCGCGCCACCAGCGCCACCAAGCCGGGCACCTGCGTGTTCCCGACGTGCTTGACGGCCGCTGCGCGGACCCGCCGCTTCCAGTCGGCGGCCTCGCCCGCGGAGCTTCCGGCATGGGTCTCCGCTCCGCCGCGCTCGTTCATGCCGCGTCGCCTCCTCAGACGGACCTGTGCTCACGCTGCACCATACACAGCATCGACCGGGTCGATCCGGCCTCGGTCGTCGGCGCGCCCTCGCTGCTTCGTAAGCCGCCCATACAATGGACCCACACCGCCCCCATGGTCTAGCGGTCAGGACGCCTGCCTTTCACGCAGGAGATCACCGGTTCGAATCCGGTTGGGGGTACTAAGAAATGCCCTGCAAAACAGGGAGTCCCTCAGCGCACCACTTTCGCTAGTCGCGCCAGGGAACAAGCAGGGTAAATGCAAGTCGATTGGTGCTGCTTCGCGCGCGCGACAAACAGCGGTCGACGGCGCTTGCGCGAGCAGCTGAAGAGGCTGGGTGTGCCACGTGGCACACCGCAGAGCGAAGCGGCGCGGAGGGCGCGCGGAGTCCACCGGCGCTCTGCCCAGGGATGAGAAAGACCGGGTCCGCAGCCCGGTCTTCCAAAGACATAGGCGCCTTCAGGCGCCGGCCAAACGAAGCAGTAGGGGCAAGTCTAACCCGGGTTCGGACTGAACGCGACCCCGGGACGCAGTCGCGTGCGCGCCGGCGAGCGACGGTCATCGCGAGCCTCAGTCGATGGGGCTGGCGATGACTTTCAATCAAGCCGATCGAAGCGGCCTCCGTCCTCGCGACCCATCGCACGAGTGCTCAAGCGGCGTGATTCTGCAAACGGCTCAGCACCGGTCGCGGCCGGGCGGGGCCCGACACCGAGGAGGTTTCCCTCGATGTTGCTTCCGCGTAACTCACCCACCGTCGTCGTGCGCGACGACGAGCAAGTCCAATGGGTGCTGCGCACCCATTGGGTGCTGGCCGTCTGCATCGTCTGTAGCCATGAGCTGCCGTGTGGGGAGAACCACCGGACCACCTGCCCTGGCTGTGGCGCCCAGCTGCGCTTCTTCCCGCTCTACCGCGATCGCGAGGGCCGCTCGTGACCGATCAACCACACCGCAACCTCTACGAGCTGGCTCACGCGGCTGGACAGGCTGCTGCCAAGCGCACCGCCGGAGACATGGTGGCGATCGATGCGACTGGCGAGCAGTTCCGGCGGATCGTGCCTTGCATCAACAAGAAGGAGGCCATGTGACGGTCACGGTCGTCGCCAGCCAGAAAGGCGGCGTCGGGAAGACCACAACAGCGATCAACGTCGGCATCCTCCTCGCCCGGGCGGGACAACGAGTGCTTGCAGTCGACGCTGACCCCCAGATCGCGCTGACCCGTCAGGTGGGAATCGAGGCGAGGTCACTCGGCTTGAACCTGGTCGACGTCCTCGCGGGGCGCGCCGACGCGCGGAATGCAATCGTCGGGGACGTCCACGGCGTAGATGTTCTACCCGGGGCACCTCAGCTCACGGGGGTGGAGATGGCGCTGGTGGGCGAACTGGGCCGAGAGCGATTCCTGCTCGATGCGCTCGAACCAGTTCGCGACAGCTACGACGCGATCGTGATCGACACTCCGCCGAATCTCGGCCTGCTGACAGTCAACGCCCTCACCTGCGCCCAGCAGGTCCTCGCGCCTGTCAGCGGCGAAGACGAAGCATCGGTGCACGGCGTGATCGAGCTGCGAGGAACGATCAAGCGGCTGTGCGAGCGGCTCGCGAGACCAGCGCCGGAGCTAATCGTCGTACTCACGCGTTGGCAGCCCTACAGGATCAGCTGCCGCGCGATCGAGAAGCGGCTGATAGACGTGCAGCTCGCACCTACAGCCCGTGTGAGAGCGCGTTCAGCGGCGATCGCTCGCGCGGCCGCAAGCCGCTCGCCGCTTGTCGTCAGCGACCCGGACAGCTCCGCTGCGATCGGCTACGCCCGTCTCATTGAGCAACTTGCGATGGGAGCGGGCAGATGAGTGTGGCAAGGAGCCGTGGGCTCAACATCGACGACCCAGTTGGTGCCCCGGCTGTGAAGGAGTACCAGACGACCGGCGACCCACTCAGCCGCCTCCGGAACATTCCGCTCGAACAGATACAGCCGAATCCTGGTCAGCCACGCAAACGAATAGACCAGGACTCACTGTGCTCGCTGGCGGAATCAATCAGCGAGCGCGGTGTGCTGCAGCCGGTGATCGTCCGAGGACGCGACGACGGGCGCTTCGAACTGATCGCCGGCGAGCGTAGGTGGCGTGCTGCCGGGATCGCAGGGCGCGCAACGATCCCCGCGCTCGTCGAGGAGGGGGTCGACGGTTGTCAGGCGCTCGAGTTCGCGCTGATCGAGAACGTGGTCCGTCAGGACCTCACGCCGATCGAGGAGGCACGGACGATCGCGACGCTCCTCGATGACCTCAAGGTGACCGCGGGAGCGCTTGCGAAGCGACTCGGACGAAGCCGCAGCGACCTAGTCCACTCTGTTCGGCTGCTTGAGCTTCCCGATGAGGCCATCGGGCTCATCGACCGGCGGACGCTAACGAAGGGCCACGGGAAGGTGCTGCTGTCCGAGCCCGACCATCGACGCCGCCGCGCGCTGGCTCGTCGGGCCGCCAAGGAAGGATGGTCAGTGCGGCGTCTCGAGGCCGGAATAGCGACCCCTAGTCTCAGGCCAAGGTCGCCTGCGGAACCCCATCCCGACCACAGCGCAGCGGCCGTCGAGCTACAAGACGCGATTAGTAGGGCGACGGGATCGAACGCCAACGCACGGCCCTATGGCGGCGGTTATCAGATCACCATCGACCGGCAGGGGGCAGACTCACTCGTGCGCCTGCTCGAAGCAAAGGGCGATCAAACGTGATCCGACGCGTGCCACGTGGCACACCTGCTCACGGACGCCTCGCGGCTCACCACGCGCGAGGTGACGCATAGATGACCGGCTTCACCGCGGATAACGCTGGGGCCGTGGCCGCACCCAGCTCGCACTCGACGGCGCCGGTGACGATCCGGGACCGCCGTGTGCTGCCGTTCTTCCAGGTGCACCTGGGCGCGGTGCGGGCCATCCGCGAGCACGCGAGTGGGCCGCGACGCCTCCGCGCGATCGGCCTCTACGCCTATCTTTGCCAGCTGGCCAACGAGCAGCGCCACGTCGGTGATCACGTCCGTGTGCAGGCCAGCTACGAGGTGTTGTGCCGCCGAGCGCGGATCGGCGCGGCAAGCCTCAGCGCCCTGCTTGACGCGCTCGCCAAAGCCGGCGTCGTCCGTCTAGAGCGGGTCCCCGACCTGCAGGGAGGCTCGGTCATCACCGTCCTGCACCTCGATGTTCAGGGGCCCCCTTGGATCGCGTTCACGGTGACGGCGGCCGAGCGGCTGGCCGAACGACGCCAGGGGGGACACTTCCTTCGCGATCTTGGCCTGGTCGTGACCCTGCTCGAGCTGTGTGTCGAGCAGCGCCGGCAGCACGGGGGCCTCCGAGCCGAGGTACGTCGAGCCGAGCTAGTCGAGCTGACCGGTCTGGCAGTCAGACAGCTCGACCACTGCCATGGCGTGCTCGAGGACGCCGGGGTGCTTCAGATCTGCCGGCGGCGTCTTGCCAACGGGGGTCGCCACCTCCCCAGCATCTACACAATCATCGAGCCAGCCGGCGACGGAAACCCGCAGGCTGCCAGTCGAAATCAGGGCGCAGGTTTAGAAGTCGCAGCGAGCAGTTTCAGTAGTGCCGCCGCGCAGGAACAGAATTCGCAGGGCGCAGGTTTAGAAGTCGCAGGGAGCAGTTTCGGTACTGCCAGCGCGCAGGACCAGAACTCACAGGGCGCAGATCGCGCCACCGACACTTCCGAGACTGCGCCCTCCTCCGCGCGCGCGGGGGATCTGCAGGTAGAAGAAAGGCTAGAAAGCTTCACCCCCCCAAACCCCCCCTCTCACACCGAGGTTGCCAGGGGGGGAGCGGAGACGCTGTTATCTGCGGCCGAGCTGTGCGAGGCGCTCGTCGCGACTTGGACTCCGATCCTGGGCGCCAAGCCACGGCGTCATTTCGAGGCGAATCGAAGCGGATGGTTGCGGGCAGCCGAACGGCTGCTCGCCGACCATCCCGCTGGCCGGCTCCACCAGGCGCTTGCGTACGCCACCACGGACGAAATCCTCGGGTCTCGCGCACTCACCATGCCCGACTTCGTGCATGCGGCCGATCAGTTGATCGCTCGTGCGCATGCTCGCTCCCAGCGGCAGGCCGGCTTGCTAGCGGACGGGCACGGAGCCGCGGTCGGCATCGGTTGGGCCCAGGCTCAACACCATCTCGAGCGGCTGATCGCGCGCCACGGCCGCGGAGGTCGTCAGGCGGCTCTTGCCGAGCTCGCCAGGCTCGACGGACGCTTCGAGCCGTTCGTCCGCGAGGTCCGATGGACCCAGCTGTGCGACACCCCAATGCACTTCCGCGCCCGCGAGTACGCCGCCCGCTGGGTCGAGCTGGGCAGCGAAAGCCACCAGCACGGAGAGGAAGCGTCGTGATCACACGCCACGCCGCCAACGGTCACCGACCGCCGTCGCTCGTGCCGCCGCACAACCTCGAGGCCGAGAAGTCGGTGCTCGGCGCGATCCTGCTCGACGAGCGCCACCTCGATCCCCTCTACGCCGACGAGCAGCTGCGGCCTGAACACTTCTTCCGCGAACGGCACGGCGTCGTGTACGCCGCGATGTTGCGGCTCCATAGTGCCGGCCGTCGCATCGACCATCTGACCATCGCCGAGGCCCTACGCGAGGGCGGCCAGCTCGATCAGGTCGGGGGGCCCGGGACGATCGACGAGCTCGCCGGCTGGGTGCCCGCCGCCGGTCACGCGCGCGACTACGGGCGGATCGTGCGCGACAACGCACTCGCCCGGGCGCTGTTGACCGCCACGTACGAGATCCAGGCGCACATCGGCGAGTCGCCCGGTGCGGGGGAAGGACTCGTTGAGCACGCCGAGCGGCTGATCTTCGGCCTCCGCGGCGGCGACACCCTCGCGCACGTCACCAGGCTCGGGACGGCAGTCGCGAATGAGATCGAGCGGCTCGAGCAAGCCGTCAACGACCGCCGGGACATTCCTGGTCTCTCAACCGGGCTGCGCGAACTTGACGTGATGCTCGGGGGTTGCAGCCCGGGAGGCTGTACGTGATCGCGGGTCGGCCGGCAATGGGAAAAAGTCTCGTCGCCGGCCAAACCGCGCGCCACATCGCGACACGCGAATGCGCCCACGTCCTGTTTGCGTCGCTCGAAATGAGCGAGGCCGAGCTCGCGCAGCGCCACCTCGTGGCGGAGACCGGCATCGACCCCGAGCGACTGCACCTCGGGCAGATCAAGACGCACGACTGGCCGGCGATCCTCAAGGCCGGAGCGGACAGCGAGCACGTGCCGCTGCACATCCTCGACGACGGCTCGCTGACCGTCAGCACCCTGCGCGCGCGCGCCCGCCAGGTCGCGGTACGCAGCGGCCAGCTTGGGTTGATCGTCGTCGACTACTTGCAGCTTATGCGCAACGAGCCACCCTCACGCAGCCGGGTCGAGGACGTGTCCACTTTCTCACGCGGGCTGAAGCAGCTCGCGCGAGAACTCAACGTGCCAGTTATCGCGGTCAGCCAGCTCAACCGCGGCGTCGAACAGCGTCCCGACAAGCGGCCGATTCTGGCCGACCTGCGCGACAGCGGGCAGGTCGAAGCCGATGCGGACGCCGTCCTGATGCTCTATCGGGACGATTACTACGACGAGGACTCCGAGCGCCCCGGCGAGATGGACATCATCGTGAGAAAGAACCGACAGGGCCGACTCGGGCATGTCAAAACGCGCATCGACAGTCGTCTGCGCTACCTCCAGATCAAACGTAACGCTCCCTTCTCGACACCCGCCCCGAGCAACACCGTGTGACACGGTGTCCGAGTCGGCCCACACCACCATCCCTCAGCTACAGGCTGGGCTACATGGCGTGCTACAGGAAGTGACCCTGCCGCCGCCGCCGCGTGCCCCCTGGGATCCGGCCCCCTTCCGGATGCAGACTACCCGCCCACTACGTGTTCGGATAGTCTGCATCCGGAGCAGGTTGGATCGTCGGAACTCGAACACGGGGGCGGCGGCGAACTACATCCTGCTGCGAGATGAGGGGCAACGGGCTGCGGGGCGAGAGCAGGCAGGATCGGCAGGGAGAGCGTTCGCGCGCGGCTGTCTGGGCCCAGGCCAGCGAGGGGCTCGTGAAAGCGGCGACCTCACAGCTTGCGTGGGAGCTGCGAGGTGAGCCGTGCGGTTCGGCCTGGTCCGGCGAGTGTGGCGGGTTTGGCGTGGCTGGCGCGGGTCGGTCCGTCGCCGGTGGGGGCATGGCGAACCGCGATGGGCTGGTCAAAGCAGACCGCCGAGGATCACGCACGCCGGCTTGAGCGCGCCGGCTGGCTGGCGCGGCAGCGCACGAGCTACGGGGAGGGCTCGCTGCTGCTGGCCACGCGTGACGGGATTAAGCGGGCGGCGGTGCCGGTGGCTCCCGCGCGTTCGCCGGCGCCCACCTGGTGGGCGCACGTCCGAGCTTGTGCCTGGACGGCGGCGTGGCTGACTCGCCGCGGTCAGCTCGCATTGGGTTGTCGCGAGCTCGCCGGCGAGGAGAGCTGGCAGGGACAGGTCCGGTGGCGAGAGCGCAGTGGATGGCGAACTTCTGGGCATCATCCTGACCTGTTGCGGGTGATCGACGGGATCTCGGTGGCGGTCGAGGTCGAACTCGCGCGCAAGTCGAGCGCACGCCTATCGGCGATCCTCGAGCTGCATGCGCTGTGGCGCTGGCAGGGCAAGACGGCCGGCGTGATGTACGTATGCGGCAGCCCGCTAGCGTGCGAGCGGGTGGAACGGGTCGCGGAACGACGCGGTCTCACCCGCGGGATCGGAGGGCTTGGCGTCAGGACGCTTGAGGAAGTCCAGGCCGAGGCCGGCAAGCTGGCGTGGGCGACAAGAGCCGCGGCGGCGTAACCGGCGCACCCGGCGTCGTTGCCCCCGCCCTCCGGGCTCCGATGCCCGCGACCGAGGCGCCAGCCGCCGAGGGAGTGATAGAGCGCCGCCTTCGTGAGCTGCACGATGCCGGCGTACTGACCGGCGCGGAGTTTGCTTCCGAGGAAGAACAGCGTCTGCGGCGCCTCCAAAGATCCGGCCTGACGTCCGCCCGAGATGCGGGTTAGCCTCGATCCGCGAAAGCGCCGGACAACCGGCATGAAGAAGGGAATGGAAGAGTCCTACATCGAAGATATAGCGAATCACGATGGCCCCGCCCATGCGTTGGCGTTCCGTGAGGGCGCAGCGAAGCGTTGGTGTCGGGGTGCGCGCAGGCCGGCTATT
>JAFAXX010000039.1 GCA_019240655.1 Solirubrobacterales bacterium | reverse complement strand
CGGCGAGGTCACGGTCGGCGAGCGGGTCCTCCTGCACGACGGCGAGCTGTGGCTGGAGCGCGGCGAGCACGTGGCGCTGGTCGGCCCCAACGGCGCCGGCAAGACCACGCTGATCGACACCCTCGCCGGACGCCGCGAGCTCGGCCGCGCTCCCGAGGACGGCGGGCCGCTGGTCGAGGGCAAGCTGCGGACCGGCCACAACGTGAAGATCGGCTACCTCTCCCAGCACGCCGAGGAGCTCGGCGCGGCTCTGGGGCGGCCCGTCCCGCATCCGGCCCCGCGCAAGGCCGGGCCGCCCCAGAGTCATTCGACGGCCCGGACGGTGCTCGAGGCCACTACCCATTTGACCGGTCTGACCCCCGGCAAGGCCCGTGCGCTCCTCGGGCGCTTCCTGTTCTCCGGCGAGGATGCCGAGAAGCCCCTCGATGGGCTCTCCGGCGGCGAGCGCCGGCGCCTGTCGCTGGCCATCCTCGTGCAATCGGGGGCCAACGTGTTGATCCTCGACGAGCCGACAAACCACCTGGACCTCGAGAGCCGCGAGGCCCTCGAACTGGCGCTGGGCGAGTTCGCCGGCTCGCTCCTCCTGGTCTCCCACGACCGTGCCTTGCTCGACGCGGTGGGGACGCGTACGGTGGCCTTCGAGGACGGGACGCTGCGCAGCTACCTCGGCGGCTGGCCCGAGTACGTCCGCGTGCGCGAGGAGCGCGCCCGCGAGGCGGCTGTGAAGCCCGCCCGCGAGGCGGCTGTGAAGCCCCGCCCCACCAAGCGTTCGGCCCCGCGCCGACGCCCGGCCGCCGCCAAGCCCCGCCCCAGCGGCGACCAGGAGCGACTCGAGCGCGAGATCGAGGCCGCGGAGGCCGCGCTGCGCTCGCTCGAGGACGAGCTCGGCGATCCGCGCGCGTGGTCCTCGGCCGCGCGCAGCGAGGATGCGGCCGCGCGCCACCAGGCAGCCAAGCAGGCGGTCGAGGAGCTCTATCGCCGCTGGGAACGCGTCGCCGGCTGATTTCCGGGCGCGAGCCGTCTCCCACGGTAACCTCAAGCTCGTGTCGAGCACCGTGCGCAACATCGTGATCGTGCTGGCGATCGCCGCGCTGGTGGTGATCGTCCCGGGCGGCGGCACCGGCGCCAGCGTCGTAACCCAGGCCGTGTGGCTCGCCTTCCTGGCCGCGATCGCCTGGTTCGCGATGCTGATGTATCGCCAACACCGCGTGGCGCTGTACTCGCTCGGCGATCGGCGCCGGACGATCCTCTACATAGCCCTCGGCGTCGCGGCGCTGACCCTCACCGCCACCTCGCGGATGTGGCAGACCGGCGCCGGGTCGGTGGCCTGGCTGCTGCTGATCGCCGCCGCCGTCTGTGCGGTGTTCGCGATCGTCCGGGCCGCGCGCAGGTAACCGAGCCGGCCACCGAGTCCTACACTGGCCCGGCGGTGCGCGCGGAGGTACGCGAGGTGATTGCCGACTGGCTGCTGCTGCTCGGAGCCGTGGCCGTCCTGGTGTCGCTGTTCTTGCCCTGGAGCCATCAGTTCTCGCGCGCCTTCGCGGCCGAATGGGGACCCACCGGCGCGCTGCGCGGCATCCCCCGCGACCCGACCGCGTGGCAGGTCTATTCGGTTGTCGACGTCGCCTTCGCCGTGCTCGTCGCCGGGCTGCTCTGGGTCGCGCTGCTCGGTGGCCGGCTGCGCCGACTCGCCACCCTGATCGCGGCGGTGCTCGCCCTCGCCTTCGCGCTGCACGCGCGCAGCGCTCCGCCCACCCGCGGGGCGCTGCTGTACCCGACCGCGGTCGCCGACGCGCCGCGGCCAGGGCCCGGAGAGACCGTGGCGATCGCCGGCCTGGCCACCGCGATCGGTGCGCTGCTGCTCTCGTTCACCGCCGAGTGAGGACCCTATCCTCGAAAGCGGATGTCCACTGCCACCGCCGACAAGCGCCGCGAGCTGCCCGACGCGCCCGGGGTGTACCTGTTCCGAGACGCTCGCGGCAAGGTCGTCTACGTCGGCAAGGCGAAGTCGATCCGCAAACGGGTGGCTTCGCATTTCTCGAACCCGAGCACTCGCGGCGGGCGCGACCTGGTCGAGCTGATCGACCACGTCGAGGCGTTGGTGGTGCACACCGAGTCAGAAGCGCTGCTCGTCGAGCAGAACTTCATCAAGCAGTACAAGCCGCGCTTCAACATCCGCCTGCGCGATGACAAGTCCTACCCGTATATCGCGATCTCGCTGGACGAGGACTTCCCGCGGGTGTACTTCACCCGCGAGCGCCACCGCCGCGACCGGGCCTACTTCGGCCCCTACAGCAACGCCAAGCGGGTGCGCTCGACGCTCGAGGTGCTCGGCAAGGTGTTCATGTTCCGCTCCTGCGAGGGCCCCGAGCCCGGCCGCCGGAGCGGCTCGCCGTGCCTCGACTACTACATCAAGCGCTGCGAGGCCCCGTGCGTCGGTTACGTCAGCCGCGAGCAGTACCGGCGCGGAATCGACGGGGTAATCGACTTTCTCTCCGGTCGCTACCGCGAGATCGAGCGCGAGCTCGACCGTTCGATGCGTGAGGCGGCGGCCGACCAGCGCTTCGAGGACGCCGCCCGCGAGCGCAACCGCCTGCGCGCCGTCCGCTCGCTGCTCGAGCGCCAGCGGGTGGCCAACGAGGCCGTCGGCACGCTCGACGCGATCGCCGTCGCGGTGGCCGATGAGGAGGCCAACGCCCAGGTCTTCCAGCTCCGCGACGGGGTCCTCTCGGACCGGCAGAGCTTCTATCTCGACAACGCCGCGGGCGGCGACGTCTCCGAGGTCGCGGAGGCGTTCATCCTCCAGTACTACGCCAGCGCGATGATGGTCCCGCCGCAGATCGTCGTCCAGCGCGAGCTCGCCTCGGCGGCCGCGCTGGCTCAGGCGCTGAGCGCCCGCCGCGGCGGGCCGGTGGAGATCCGGGCGGCCGAGCGCGGCGACAAGCGGCGGATCCTCGAGCTGGCCGAGCGCAACGCGCGCCTCGCGCTGGACCAGGAGAAGCTCCGCTCCGAGCGCCGCCGCCAGCAGCGCGTCGAGGCGCTGGACGGCCTTCAGCACGCGCTCGGCCTCGACACGATCCCGCTGCGGGTCGAGTGCTTCGACATCTCGACCCTGATGGGCACCAACACGGTGGCCTCGATGGTGGTGTTCGAGGGCGGGGCGCCGAAGAAATCCGACTACCGGCGCTTCAGGGTGTTCGACGGCGACGGCGGCGCTCCCGACGACTTCGCCGCCATGGAGGAGATCCTCGGGCGGCGGATGCGCCGCTTCGAGCGCCAGCTCGACATCTCGCCGCACGACAAGGACTACGACCCGAGCTTCGCCGCGCTGCCCAACGTGGTGGTGATCGACGGCGGCAAGGGCCAGCTCTCGGCCGGCCTGCGCGCGCTCGCGCCGTTTCGGGAGCGCGGCGTGCTGGTGATCTCGCTGGCCAAGCGGATCGAGGAGGTGTTCATCCCCGGGCGCCCCGAGCCGCTGCGCCTCGCCCACGACACGCCCGAGCTCCAGCTGCTCCAGCGCGTGCGCGACGAGGCCCACCGCTTCGCCATCACCCACCACCGGACCCGCCGCGACCGGGCCATGA
The DNA here is from genome assembly GCA_019240655.1 of Solirubrobacterales bacterium. GTDB lineage: Bacteria > Actinomycetota > Thermoleophilia > Solirubrobacterales > Solirubrobacteraceae > Palsa-465. The sequence goes on along the minus strand of JAFAXX010000039.1, from coordinate 12,784 downwards.
CCGCGTCGATCCTCGACGAGCTGCCCGGCGTGGGGCCGGCTCGCAAGCGCGCGCTGCTGTCGCACTTCGGCTCGCCGGAGGCGGTGCTGGCCGCCTCCCGGGAGGAGCTCGAGGCCGTGCCGGGGATGCACGGCAAGCTGGCCCGCGACGTCTACCGCGAGCTCCACAGGACCGGGGTGTAGGCCGCCGGTGCATGCACCGGCGGCGGGGAGGGCGCATGCGCCCTCCCCACGGGGGCGCGCATGCGCGCCCCCGAACAGCATCTACTGGGTGAGGAGCACGGCGCTGGCGGGCGGCACCTGCACCGTATAGGCCCCGCCCGCGGCGGCCACCGGCTGGGTGTCGGGCGCCGGCAGCGTCCCGCCGGTGCTCGCCGCTCCGAACGTCTGCTCGCCGAGCGTCACGCCCGCGGTCGCGGCGAGGCTCGGCGCCTCGAGCCACTCGAGCGAGGCGGCCGCGGCGCCGGGAACCTGAAGCTCGACCGGGTAGGCGACCGCCGGGTCCTTGTTGATCAGCACCACGCGGGTGTGGCCGTCGGTCCCGCGGGTGGCCCAGGCCTTGAGCGGCCCGGCGGGCGCGGTGACCGGGAGCAGCTCCGCTCCGGGCGGGAAGGCCCGGCCGAACATCAGCATCCCGTAGTACTCGGGATGGACGAAGGCCTCCCAGGCTCCCCGCGGCCGGGAGAACGTGAACAGCTCGTACGCCGCGCCGGGCAGCGAGTGCACGTTGACGCCGTCGACGCCCGCGGCGGCCAGGTTGAACAGCGTGTCGAGCACCCACAGCGCCGAGGCGAAGGTGTTGCTGAGGCCGGGCTGCCCGGAGTGGGCGGCCGAGTTGATCTCATCGACGCGGAATCCGAGCCCCCGGGCGTGCGCGGCCGCGGCGTAGGGGGCCACCTGCTGGGCGAGTCCGCTCGCGGCTCGGTCGCTCAGCAGGTTGGCGAGCGACGGGTAGTTCGGGGCGGTCGGGTCGCTCACCCCGGCCAGCAGCGGATAGCGGTGCACGGTGACCAGGTTCACCCGCGGCTCGGCGGCCAGGAACTCGCTCAGGCCGGCCAGCCAGGTGAGCGAGGCCAGCGCCGGGCCGGCCAGCGGCAGGCTCGGGAGCGCCGCCCGCCAGCGGGAGAACTCGCTGATGTACGAGCTCAGGCCGTAGCTCCGGCTGCGGGCGTAGTGGAGCTTTCCGCGCCGGTCGCGAAACCACGGGATCGCGCCGTAGAGGTCGGGTTCGTTGCCGGGCTCGAACTCATGCACATACCGGCGGCCGATGCCCTGCAGGAACGCGCGCGCTTCGGCGGTGGCGAGCGCCGGCCGGTGGCCGGCCAGGTTCAGCCCCATGATCAGCCGGCCCCCGGTGTCGGCGGCGAGCGCCTGCGTGGTCCGCAGCCAGCCCGGCGTGATGGCATACCTGACGCCGGGGGGCGGGATCGCCCCGCGGGTCGGCCACCAGGTGAAGTCGGCGCTGTCGCCGCCGATCCGGATCACCGGCGCCTGCCCCGGTGCGAGGCCCCTGAGCAGCCCGACCAGTGCCGGGTCCACCGCCCGCGGATCGCGGCCGGTGTAGAGGTGCAGGGCCCCGTACTCGAGCGAGACGCCGACGAACCCGCCCGGCAGCGGCCGGCCGGTCGGGGTCGTGCCGACGGCGACCGAGAGCGGCGTCTGCGCCGCGGCGGGCGGAGCCGCCGCAAGCAAGATCGCCGCCAGCAGTCCGATCCAGGCCCTCAGGCGGCGGCGATCGCGCGAGCGCGTGGCAAGCTTGTGGGAATGGAAGCTTCGCGTACGCGGATGGCCGAGCGGGACGCCCGGCTCGAGGAGGCCCCCGTCCTCACCGACCTGGTGATCATCACCGGCTTCTCGGGCGCCGGCAAGTCGACCGCGATGGCCGCGTTCGAGGACGAGGGCTACTTCTGCGTCGACAACCTCCCCTCGGAGATGATCCGTTCCCTGGTCGAGCTGTTCATGCACGCGGGCTCCAAGGTCGCCCGGGCCGCGGTCGTCTCCGATGTGCGCGCCGGCAGCTATTTCGAGGGGCTGAGCGCGATGCTCGACTCGCTGCGCGCGGCCGGCGTCAATCACCGCGTGCTGTTCCTCGAGGCCGACGAGCAGACGCTCCTGACGCGTTACAAGGAGACCCGCCGCCGCCACCCGCTCGCGCCCACCGGCAGCGTGGCCGACGGCATCGCCCGGGAGCGGGCGCTGCTCGCCCCGCTGCGGGCCCGGGCCGACGTGGTCATCGACACCACCGGCCTGACCGCGGCGATGCTCCGGCGCAAGCTGGCCGACGAACTGCTGCCGACGCGGACGCCCGGCCGGCTGGCGATCACCTTTCAGAGCTTCGGCTTCAAGTGGGGGCCGGCGCGTGATCCCGATCTCCTGCTCGACGTTCGCTTCCTCCCGAACCCGCACTACGAGCCGCAGTTGCGCCCGCTGACCGGGGAGGACCCGAGGATCGTCGAGTTCATCGACCAGGCCGGCGAGCTCGAGGCGTTCTACGACCGGCTCGAACCGTTCCTCGACTACCTGCTGCCGCAGTACCTGAACGAGGGCAAGGCCCACCTGGTGGTGGCGATCGGCTGCACCGGCGGGCGCCACCGCTCGGTGGCGATCGCCGAGCATCTCGCGAAGCGCTATCGGCACTCCGAGGCGTTCCTGGTCGAGGTCGTCCACCGGGACGTCAGCCGGCCGGCGTAGCCTGGAGGTCGTCCATCGGGACGTCAGCCGGCCGGCGTAGCCTGGAGCGCCATGATCGACCACATCGGCTACGAGGTCTCGGACCTCGGCCGCTCGGCCCGGTTCTACGACGCGGTGCTCCACGCGCTCGGCGCCCGTCGGCTGCTCGACTCAGACCGCGCGGTCGCCTACGGGATCAACCAGCCCCAGGTGTGGATCGTGGTGCGCGGCCTGGCGCCGAGTCCCGGGTACGGCCACCTGGCCCTCGCGGCCAGGGGCAAGGCGGCCGTCGACGCCGCGCACGCCGCCGGGCTCGCGCACGGAGGCCGCGACGACGGCCGGCCCGGCCGCCGCCCGCAGTACGGGCACTGCTACTCCGCCTACCTGCGGGATCCCGACGGCCTGCGCGTCGAGGTGGTCAGCCGCAGATAGCGGGTAGGCTTCGCCGCTCGGGCCACCACGAAGAGGAGACACCTGAGATGCCGGTACGCGTTGGGATCAACGGCTTCGGTCGCATCGGTCGAAACGTCTTCCGGGCGGCCTGTGAGCAGGGCGCCGACATCGAATGGCTGGCGGTCAACGACCTGATCGATGCCAAGACGATCGCCCACCTGCTCAAGTACGACTCGAACTACGGCCCGTTCCCCGGCGAGGTGCACGCGACCGACGGCGGCGTGAGCGTCGACGGGCGGGAGATCCGCGTGCTCGGCGAGCGCGATCCGGCGTCGCTGCCGTGGGGGGAGCTGGGCGCCGAGGTGGTGATCGAGTCCACCGGGCTGTTCACCAAGCGCGAGGACGCCGCCAAACACCTCGAGGCCGGGGCCAAGAAGGTGCTGATCTCGGCGCCGGCCACCGAGCCCGACGCGACCGTCGTGCTCGGAGTCAACTTCGAGGAGGTCTACGACTCCGAGCGCCATCACGTGATCTCGAACGCGTCGTGCACGACCAACTGCCTGGCGCCGGTGGCCAAGGTCCTGCAGGACACCGTCGGCATCCGCCATGGGCTGATGACGACGATCCACGCCTACACCGCCGATCAGCGGCTGCAGGACATGCCCCACCGCGATCTGCGCCGCGCGCGCGCGGCCGCGATCAACCTGATTCCCGCCTCGACCGGCGCGGCCAAGGCGATCGGGCTGGTCATCCCCGCGCTGAACGGCAAGCTCCACGGCTTCGCGGTGCGGGCGCCGGTGCCCACGGGGAGCGTCGTCGATCTGACCGTCGAGGCCGCGCGGGCGACCACCGTGGAGGAGATCAACGCCGCGGTCAAGCAGGCCGGAGAGAGCGGTGCGATGGCCGGCCTGCTCCGCTACACCGAGGACCCGATCGTCTCTAGCGACATCGTCAAGGACCCGGCCTCCTCGATCTTCGACGCGTCGCTGACCGCCGTGATGGACGACACGATGGTGAAGGTGGTCGCCTGGTACGACAACGAGTGGGGCTACTCGTGCCGGTGTGTCGACCTCGTGCAGAAGCTCCTGTGAGGACGCTCGCCGACCTCGGAGACCTCGAGGGCAAGCGGGTTCTCGTCCGCGTCGACTTCAACGTGCCGCTCGACCAGGGCGCGGTGGCCGACGACACCCGGATCCGGGCCGCGCTGCCGACGATCGAAGAGCTCCGCCGGCGCGGAGCGAGGCTCGTGCTCGTCTCCCACCTCGGCCGTCCGAAGGATCGCGAACCCGAGCTCTCGATGCGACCGGCGGCCGATCGCCTCGCCGAGCTGACCGGCGCCGACGTGACGCTCGCCCCCGCCGTCACCGGACCGGAGGTCCGCGCGTACACCGAGAACCTCCATCCCGGGGACATGCTGGTGCTCGAGAACGTCCGCTACGAGCCGGGCGAGACCAAGAACGCCCCCGAGCTCGCCGCCGGACTGGCCGAGCTGGCCGACGTCTACGTCAACGACGCGTTCGGTGCCGCCCATCGCGCCCATGCCTCGACCGAGGGGGTAGCCCGGCTGATCCCGGAACGAGCGGCCGGGTTGTTGCTGCAGCGCGAGGTGGCGGCGCTGTCCGGCGTGCTCGAGGACCCCGAGCGACCCCTCGTGGCGGTGCTCGGCGGCGCGAAGGTGAGCGACAAGATCGCCGTCATCGACCGTTTCCGCCACGTCGCCGAAACGATCCTGATCGGAGGCGCGATGTGCTTCCCGTTCCTGGCCGCTCAGGGCCACGGCGTGGGCGCTTCGCTGTGCGCGGCCGAAGACGTCGAGCTGGCGCGGCGCACGCTCGCGTCCGGCGACTCCGGGCGGGCGGAGCTCGAGCTGCCGGTGGACCTGGTGATCGCCGACCGCCTCGCGGCCGACGCGCCGGCGCTGACGATCGACGGCGTCGACGTGCCGGAGGGCAAGATGGGCCTCGACATCGGCCCGCGAACCGCACAGGCGTACGCCGCCGCGGTCGCCCGCGCCGGCACCGTGTTCTGGAACGGGCCGATGGGGGCCTTCGAGCTCGAGCCGTTCGCCGCCGGCACCCGAGCGGTGGCCGAGGCGGTGGCCGACGCTCCCGGGACGACGGTCGTCGGCGGCGGGGACTCCGTCGCCGCGCTCCAGCGCTTCGGCCTGGCCGACCGGGTCAGCCACCTCTCGACCGGCGGAGGTGCCTCGCTCGAGCTGATCGAGGGCAAGCGCCTGCCCGGCGTCGAGGCGCTGGCGTGAGCGCCGGCCCGGGCCGTCGTCCGCTGGTCGCGGGCAACTGGAAGATGCACAAGACGATCGGCGAGGCCGAGGCGTTCATCCAGGCGCTGCTGCCGCGGGTCTCCGCGGGCGCCCACGCCGAGGTCGCGATCTGTCCGCCGTTTCTGGCCTTGCCGGCGATGGTCGACTCGGCGCGGGGCTCGCGCGTCCAGGTCTACGCCCAGAACATGCACCAGGAACAGGCGGGAGCGTTCACCGGCGAGGTCTCCCCGGCGATGCTGGTCGAGGCGGGCGCCCACGGGGTCGTGCTCGGCCACTCCGAGCGGCGGGAGATGTTCGGCGAGAGCGACAAGGCGCTCGCTCTCAAGTTGCCCGCGGCGCTCGCGGCGGGGCTGGTGCCCGTCCTGTGCGTCGGCGAGACCGAGCAGGAGCGCGAGGCGGGCGAGACAGAGCGCAAGCTCCGCCGCCAGGTCCAGGAGGATCTCGCCCAGGTCGAGACCGAGCGGCTCGGCGAGGTGGTGATCGCCTACGAGCCGATCTGGGCGATCGGCACCGGCCAGGTGGCCACCGTCGAGGAGGCCCAGGAGGCGATCGCGTTCATCCGCGCGCTGGTTGCCGACCGCTCAGGCGAAGAGGCCGAACGCGCGCGGGTGCTCTATGGCGGCAGCGTCAAGGCCGAGAACGCCGCCGAGCTCCTGGCCGAGCCCGACGTCGACGGGGCGCTGGTCGGCGGGGCCAGCCTCGATCCCGAGTCGTTCGCGGCGATTGTCGAGGCCGCCGGCTGATGGCGCTGCCTCGCGGCGCCGCCGAGCTCCCGGCCCGGTGCGGAGCGCTGATCATCCTCGACGGCTGGGGCCTCGCCGCCGACGGGCCCGGCAACGCCGTCTCGCTGGCCAAGACCCCGGTGTTCGACGAGCTGTGGTCGGCCTATCCCCACACCGAGCTGACCGCCTGCGGCCGGGCGGTGGGGCTGCCCGAGGGGCAGATGGGCAACTCCGAGGTCGGCCACCTCAACCTGGGCGCGGGCGCCGTCGTGATGCAGGACCTGACCCGCATCGACGAGGCGGCCGAGCGCGGAGAGTTTGGTTCCAATCGGGTCATCCGGGAGGCGTTCTCGGGGGCCGAGCGCGTGCACCTGATCGGGCTCGTGTCCGACGGCGGCGTTCACTCGGGGTTCTCTCACCTGCAGGCGCTGATCCGCCTCGGCGCCGAGCTGGAGGTCCCGGACCTGGTGCTGCACGCGTTCACCGACGGGCGGGACACTCTGCCCACTTCGGGAGCCGGATTCCTGGAGACCGTCGAAGGCTGGATGGCCGACGCCGGTGCCGGCCGGATCGGCACGGTGGTCGGGCGCTATTACGCGATGGACCGCGATCGCCGCTGGGATCGAGTCCAGCTCGCCTACGACCTGCTCGCTCACGGCCGCGCTTCCGAGCACGCCGCGAGCGGCGCGCAGGCCGCCCGCGGCGCCTACGAGCGAGACGAGACGGACGAGTTCATCAGGCCGGTGCGGGTGGGGGAGGAGGCCGCGATCCGTCGCGAGGACTCGCTCCTGGCATTCAACTTCCGCCCCGACCGGATGCGCGAAATCACCCGCGCGCTGGCCGAGGAGGGCTTCGGCGAGGTCGACCGTGGCGGCGCTCCGACGCTCGAGCGCTACGCCACGATGACCGAGTACGAGGAGGGCTGGCCGTACCCGGTGGCGTTTCCGCCCGAGCGGCCGGCGGTCACCCTCCCGGCCACCCTGGCGGCGCGTGGAATTCGCCAGCTGCACGTCGCCGAGACCGAGAAGTACCCGCATGTGACGTACTTCTTCAACGGCGGGGACGAGGCCGCGTGCCAGGGCGAGCGGCGTGAGCTGGTGCCCTCGCCCCGCGACGTCCCGACCTACGACCACAAGCCGCAGATGAGCGCGCCCGAGGCCGCGGCCGCCTTCACGCAGGCGTGGCGCGAGGACTCGCCGGGGTTCGGGATCATCAACTTCGCCAACGCCGACATGGTCGGCCACACCGGCGTGATCGAGGCCGCGGTGAAGGCGATCGAGACCGTCGACCGCTGCCTGCGCGAGGTCGTCGCCGCGGTCCACGAGTCGGGCGGCGCCTGCATCGTCACCGCCGACCACGGCAACGCCGACCACATGCTCGAGGACGACGGCAGTCCCAACACCGCCCACTCGCTGAACCCCGTGCCGTTGATCGTCACCGTGCCGGGGCTCTCCCTCCGCGGCGGAGGGATCCTCGCCGACGTCGCGCCGACGATGCTCACAATGCTAGGAGTCGAGGCGCCCGAGGCGATGACCGGGCGCTCGCTGGTCGAGTAGCCGCGGCCGTCGGGTGGGTCTTCCGGGCTGCTCGGCCTCTCGGGGTTGAGCTGGCGCCTGAGCCGCGGGTTGGGGCGGGGCGGTTGGCGCCTTCAGTCCGCGGGCTGGGGCGGGCGGCTGGCGCCTCGTCGGCGCCCTCTCCCGGCCACGGCCGAAGGCTCGCGGGGAGGCGCCAACCGGCAGCCCGGAGAGACCGAGCAACGCGGACCGCAAGGCGTCCGGATGACCGGCCCCACGGACGCCGCGCGGAGCGCGGCACCGCCAAAAGACTTGACACATCTCCACTTAGATTTGCTACTATGTGGCCGTAGACTTTTTCCGACCTACGGGAGGTTCAAGATGGCACTTATCCGGTGGGAGCCGGTCCGCGAGCTGAACACGATCCAGAACGAGATGAACCGGCTGTTCAACACCTTTTTCGAAGCTCCGCAACCCGGCAACGGCGGGACGACGCCCCAGACGCGCCGGTGGCTGCCGGCGATGGACCTGGTCGAGACCGAGAATCACTTCGTCCTGCGGGCGGATCTCCCCGGGCTCAGCGAGGATGACGTGAAGATCGAGCTCGAGGACAACGTGCTCACGATCTCCGGCGTGCGCAAGGCCGAGCACGAGGAGCGCAAGGAGGGCTTCTACCGGGTCGAGCGCGCGTCCGGCAGCTTCGCGCGGTCGCTGACGCTCCCCGAGGGCGTGGATCCGCAGGGCGTGTCGGCTCACTTCGATCGCGGCGTACTCGAGGTAAGGATCCCGAAGCCGGAGGAGCGCAAGCCCCGCAAGGTCGCGATCTCGGTCGGCGCCTCCGGCGGACAGAAGACGATCGAGGGCAGCGAGTCCAAGACCACCGAGTCGAAGACCAGCGAGTCCAAGTCCCGGAAGTCTTCCTGAATCCCGCTTCGCGAGCCGCCGCCTCCCGGCCGGGGGGCGGCGGCTTGTTTACGATTCGCGCTCGCTCGCCCGGCGGGCGAGCGCGGACGGGCGCGCTGCACCTCGCGCACGGAGACGTCCAGACGCCGGCGTTCGTGCCGCTGGCCACCCGCGCGGTGGTGAAGACGCTCGAGCCCCGCGAGGTCGCCGCGCTCGGCTATGAGCTGATCCTCGGCAACACCTTCCACCTATTCCTCACGCCGGGGCCCGAGCTGGTGGCCGAGCTCGGCGGCCTGCACCGCTTCATGGGCTGGGAACGCCCGATCATCACCGACTCGGGCGGCTTTCAGGTGTTCTCGATGGGTCACGGTGGCGTCGCCGACGAGATCAAGGGCCGGGGCCACAGCCGCGACGGCTCGCATGGCGCGATCGTGGCCATCGAGGAGGAGGGCGTGCGCTTTCGCTCCTACGTCGACGGGCGTGAGCGGTTCATGGGGCCCGAGACCTCGATGGCGGTTCAGGCCGCGCTCGGGTCGGACATCGCGCTGGTATTCGACGAGTGCACGCCGTTTCACGTCACCCGCGAGTACACCGCTCGCTCCACCGAGCGCACCCACCGCTGGCTCGAGCGCTGCCTGCGCTGGCACGCGCGCCACGGCCCCGAGCACCAGGTGCTCTACGGGATCGTCCAGGGCGGCGTCGAGCCGGACCTGCGGCTCGAGTCGGCCGAGACGGTCGCCGCCAGCCCGTGCCCCGGCGTCGCCATCGGCGGTTCGCTCGGGCAGGACAAGGAGCAGATGTACGAGGTGGTGGACTTGAGCGCCGAGGCGCTCGAGCGGCGGGCGCCCGAGCGGCCGCGCCACCTGCTCGGGATCGGCGACATCGACGACCTGATCGCCGGCGTGCAGCGCGGCGTCGACACCTTCGACTGCGCGCTGCCGACTCGCCTCGGCCGCCACGGCGTGGCCCTGGTGCCCGATCCGGGCGCGCGCTGGCGGCTGGACCTCGCCAAGGCGCGCTGGCGCAGGTCGCCCGCGCCGATCCTCGACGGCTGCCCGTGCCCCGCCTGCGCCCCCGGCTTCTCCCGCTCCTACCTGCACTACCTGCTGAGGGCGCGCGAGCTCACCGCGTTGCGGCTCGTCACCCTCCACAATCTGACCTTCGTCGCCGGCGTGATGGCGCAGTTGCGGGAGGCGATCGACGCCGGGCGCCTGCCTGAGGCGGCCGCGGCACTGCGCGCCGGGGCTACTTCGTATTCTGGTCGACCAGGCTCTTGACCTGGCTGACGGCGCTGTTCGCGTCGTGGGCGATCACCTTGCGGAGGTGCACCGCGCTGTTCGAGGTGCTGGCGGCGAGCGAGATCGCGACCGCAACGACGGCCACGAACACCACCGCTGCGAGCAGCAGCGCCAGCATGCGGCGGCCGGCCCGACGCTCGTTGCGGCGTCGCGCCGCGCGGTCGGGGGGTGGATAGGCGCCGGTCGCCCGGCGCGGCTCGGCCTGTGGCTCGGCGCGGCGGCGGGGCGTCCCCAGGCTGCTGAGCTGCGGTGGGCTGACCGCCGCCCGCGTCGCGGCGGTCCGGGGCTCCGGGCGCGGCGGCAGCACGTTCGTCGCCGCCGTGCCCCCGAGATAGGCGGTCGGCGCCGAATCCAGCTCCGAGCCGACGCCGCGGGCTCCGCGGCGCAGGGCGTCGGCCAGCACCGTCGCGTTGACCGGCCGGTCCTCCTGATCGATCGAGAGGGCGCCGGCGACCACCCCGGCGAGCTCCGGCGGCACGCTCGGGTCGATGCGATTGAGGGGCGGGGGCGGCTCGCGCTGCTGCTTGAGCGTGAGCTCGGACAGCGAGGCGGCTTCGTAGGGAAGACGTCCGGAGATCAGCTGGTAGGCGACGACCCCGAGTGAGTACAGGTCGGCGCGCGGGCCGGCCTCCTCTCCGCGAGCCTGCTCGGGAGCGAGGTACGCCGCCGTCCCGAGCACCGATCCCACCTGGGTGATGCTCGACTGGTCGGTGGCGCGGGCGATCCCGAAGTCGGCCAGCTTGACGACGTCGGCCTCGGAGACGAGCAGGTTGCCCGGTTTCACGTCGCGGTGCACGACGCCGTGGCGATGCGCGTAATCGAGGCCGCGGCAGGCCTGCGCGAGGATGTCGACCGCCTGGTCGACGTCGAGGTGACCGCGATCGCGGAGGATCTCGGCGCAGGACTGCCCGGGGACGTGCTCCATCACGATGAAGTGCTGGTGCTGGTGCTCGTCCAAGCCGAAGTCGAACACCTGGACGATGTTGGGATGAACCAGGCGCGCCGCGGACAGCGCCTCCCGCCGAAACCGGGAGACGAAGGCGGGGTCGTCGGCGAGGTGCTCGGCCAGGAGCTTGATCGCCACGTAGCGCTCGAGGCGCTGATCGAAGGCCAGGTGCACGGTGGACATCCCGCCGACGCCGAGGCGTCCGTCGATCCGGTATCGCCCGGCGATCATCGTCGCGTTCGCCATCCGCAGCTACCCGCCGTTTCCATTTCCGGCGCTCGCCCCGCCGGAGTTGCCGTTGCCGTTGCCATTGCCATTGCCGCCGCCACCGATCCCGGCGCCTCCGCTCCCCCTGGAACTAGTACCCGTACTGGGTGGAGTGGTTGCAGTGCTCGAGCTCGTCGGCGGCCGACTGGTGGTCGTAGTCGGCGTCGAGTTCGAGTGGGGCGTGCTCGTGGCGGTGCTCGGGGTGGTCGTGGTGGTGGTAGTGGTGGTCGGCGTGGTCGTGGTCGTGGTGATGGTGGTCGAGGTGGGGGTCTTGTTGGACTGCGCGGACTGGCAGTCCTGGCTGGCCAGCTTGCCGACCGTCGAGACCGCCTGATCCAGGTTGGTGCGCAGCGACTGGCTGACTGTGGAGGGCAAACTCGCCACGGCGTCGCCCAGGCTCACCGTGGCGCGGGAGGCCGATCGGCAGTCGCCGGCCTGCACCGCGCTCGAGATCTGGTCGAGCCGGCTGTTGATCGTGCTCGCCTGCTCGGAGGACAGCAGGCCGGAGCTGCCACCGCAGGCGGCGACGATCAGCGACACGGCGAAGCCAAGCCCGCCGCCCAGGAGAGCGCGGAGCAGAGTGCGCATCCGGCGCGTGACTTTAGAGGCTCTGGCGGCTCGTCCGATGTTAGGCCCCGGTTGGCATCGGCGGGAGCGCTACTGGCCGTAGCTCAGGCGCTCGGCGAGCGAGTCGGGTAGGCGCGCGGCGCGGATCGCCGCCTGCGCGCCCGCGATGTCGTAGTCGACCCGGCGGTAGGCCGCCGCCCAGCCGTCGAGGTCGAGCTCGAGCCAGGCCGCGCGGGGGTCGCCGTCCCGCGGCTGTCCGACGCTGCCGGGGTTGATCAGCCATTCGCCGGCGCCGAGCTCGAGCTGCTCGCCGGCCGCGCGGGTCTGGCCGGTGGCGGCCTCTCCCCGGCGCCGCTCGAAGGACAGCGCGACGTGGGAATGGCCGATCACGCACACACGATGGTTCTGGGCATCCAGGCACAGCTCCGCCTGCAGGGTGGAGAGCACGTACTCCCACACCGGGTCGCGGGGGCTGGCGTGATAGAGGCCGACGGACCCCTCGAGCCGCTGAGGCTCGAGGCGGTCGAGGAAATCGCGCGTAGCCGGCGTGATCGTCTCGCGGGTCCACTTCGCGGCCAGCGCCGCTCCACTGCTGAAGTCCTCGAGCGGGATCGCGCCGGTGACGCCGAGGTCGTGGTTTCCGGCCAGGCAGAGCCCGGCGTGGCGGCGAGCCAGCTCCACGCAGGCGTCGGGATCGGCGCCGTAGCCGACCAGATCGCCGAGGCACCAGATCTCCTCGCAGCCGGAGGCGGCCACGGCGTCCAGCACCGCCTCGAATGCGTGGCGGTTTCCGTGGATGTCGGAGACGATTGCGACGCGCATTCAGGCGCGATCCCGTGCGCTCATGGCTACAGTCTCGCCGGTGAGGCGACAGTTTCGCGATTTCACCCTCGGATCGCTGGTGCTCGCGCTGGCCGCGGCGGAAGCCGGAGTCCGGCTGCTGAGCCCGCGGACGCGACCGGTGGCGCCGGCCGAGATCGACCTGCGCGACTACTTCAGCGACGAGGAGATCCGACGAGGCGCGCGGTTTGCCCGCCCGCAGGTGGCGTTGGGGCTGGCTCGCACGGCGATCGACGCCGGCGTGCTCGCGGCGGTGGCGCTCCGGGCGCGGCGGGCGGTGCCGGGGCGGGGGCGGGCGGTGCCGGGGCGCGGGCGGGCGGTGCCGGGGCGCGGGCGGGCGGTGCCTGGGCTCGGCGGGGCGGTGCCGGGGCGAGGGCGGGCGGT
>JAFAXX010000173.1 GCA_019240655.1 Solirubrobacterales bacterium | reverse complement strand
GGCGAAGTCGTCGCGGTGTGTGTCGGCCGGGGAAAGCTCACCGGCATGGGCGGCGAGGAGCGACTCGAGGTCCTCGAGGCCGTCGGCACTGCCGTTGGCCACCACGACCGGCGGTGCGTGGTCAAGCCGGGCCAGCGCCTCCTGCATGGTCCCCACGGCAGCGGCCTCCGCGACGATGAGGCGCGCCCCGCTGTCCCGCGCGAAGTGCTCGAAGTTAGCGGCGGTATCGAGGTAGCTGACCGGAACCGGCACCGCGCCGACTCGAATCGCCCCCAGGAACACGGTCGGCCAGGAGGGAGTGTCGTCGAGCGCCATCAGGACCCGCTGCTCCCGGTGGACACCGAGCGCCTGGAGTGCACGCCCCGCACGGCAGACACGGTCGTGCAGTTCGGCGTAGGTCAACTGCCCGGCCTCGCTCCGGACGGCGACCTTCTCGCCGCGACCCGCGTCCAGGTTCTGGTCGAGCAGACTACTGACGTTGTAGCGCTCAGGGACCTCGAAACTCATGCGCTCTGCCTCCGCTCGATCGCGGTCTGTCTGCGCGGCACACCCGCCCGCCGGGGCGAAAATGCGGTCGTGACTCCCATCTCCTCATCGGCGGCCAGGCGGGCCAACCTCTTCACCTCGAGCGCCATAGTATCAATTCGCTACCAACCGGCGACCCAGGACGACGATCTGGCATGAGCCGGCCGGTCCGCATCTCACTTCACCCGCAGGCGCGGGCCGCCCTCGCAGAAGCGGCCGCGCTTCCTGATCGCTTCATCCCGGGTCGCGGAGCATTCGACCTCGCCGCGACCCGTGCGAGGGCTCGGGCCAGTGCGGCGCGCGGCGAGTCGGTGGGCTACGTCGCCGAGGTGGACGCAGGCGGCGTCCGCTGTCGACTGTTTCGACCGCTACCACTCGCGCCCGTGGCGCTGTATCTGCACGGAGGGGGCTGGGCGCTCGGCAGCGTGGAGGAGGCGGAGCCGCTGTGTCGCGCGATCGCCAACGACTCGGGCTGGGCCGTACTGGCGGTTGAATATCGCCTGGCGCCGGAGCATCCATATCCCGCCGCCGTCGAGGACGTGGAGCGGGCCGTGGCGTGGGTCAAGCGCCACGGCGGCGCACTCGAGCTCGATGTCTCGAGACTCGCGCTTGCCGGAGACAGCGCCGGGGCGAACCTGGCGGCCGCCGTCGCCATGCGTGCCCGCGACCGCGGCGCTCCTGGCTTCGCCCTGCAGGTACTGCTGTGCCCCGCCCTCGATCTGCTCGACGAGGGAGCCGTCCGGTCGGAGCTCGCGGAGGGGTTCGGCCTCGACCGCGAGACCATCCGCTGGCACGTCGAGCGCTATACGCCCGCCGTCTCCGACCGAGAGCTGCCGCATGTCTCGCCACTACGCGCCGCGGCGCTCGCCGGCCTGCCGCCCGCCCTCATCATCACCGCCGAATACGACCCGCTGCGTGACCAGGGAGAGGACTACGCGTCTCGACTGGCCGACGCCGGCGTGCCGGTGATCGCCACCCGGTATCTCGGCATGATCCATGGCTTCGTCGATGTCGAGCGCTTCGACGCGGCGCGCGCGGTGGTGGCCCAGGTCGCGAGCGCCCTGCGCCACCTGGCGGTTTGAGCCGCCCGACGGCTGGTGGGCGGCTCGCTCGAAGGCCGGTCAACCTGCGGAGACCGGCGCGGACGACGCCCGCTCGACGGACGCATCGGCGTCGTCGAAGCGCGGGTTGGTCGCCTTCCCATCCTCGCCGTTCACTGAGCGGCGCTCAGGCAGGGCGCTCACGAAGTGAAATGCCCGCGGCGTCTTGTTGCCGCCGACCCGCTGACGCATGTGCTGGCGCAAGACCGGCTCGAGCTGCTGCTCGCCGCCGTTCTCCTTAAGCACCACCCAGGCCTCGGGGCGGGTGAGCCCGTCCTCATCCTCCACGCCCATGACGGCACACTCGGCGACCGCATCATGCTCGTTCAGCACGGCCTCGACCTCGAGCGGGCTGACCCACATTCCGCCGACCTTGAGCATCTCGTCCGAACGGCCGTGGAAGTAGAAGTGCTCGGACTCATCCTTGATGAATGTGTCTCCCGTGCGCAGCCACGCTCCGTGCATCGACTCCCTGGTGAGCAGCTCGTCATGCCAGTAGAAGGGCGAGGTCGACTCACCCTTGACCATCAGTATCCCCCCGCGGCCGTCCGGGACGACCCGGCCCTCGTCGTCTACAACCTTTGCCTCGAAGCCGTCGACGACGGTGCCAGTGCAGTCCGGACGCACATCGTCCAGGCGGTTTGAGATGAAGATATGGCAGGTCTCGGTCGACCCGATCCCGTCGAGAAGAGGAAGGCCGGTCTTCTCCTGCCAGCGCTCGAGGAGCGAGCCCGAAAGCGCCTCACCCGCTGAGACGCAGACCCGCACCGAGTTGAAGTAGTCCTCCTTCCACCTCGCCGCCAAGAGGCTTGAGTAGCTGGTGGGCACGGCGAAGAAGATCGTCGGTCTGAGCTCCTTGACGACCTCGAGGACGGCGCGCGGCTGCGGCGGCTCAGCCAGCAGCACCGCCGTCCCCCCCACCGAAAACGGGAAGTAAAGGCTGTTGCCGAGGCCGTAGGCCCAATAGAGCTTCGAGACCGAGAACGTGACGTCGGACTCCTCGATATGGAGCACGTGCCTCGCGTATGTGTCGGCGCAGAAGCGCATGTCGTGCTGCACGTGGGTCACGCCCTTCGGCCGGCCCGAGGTCCCCGAGGTGTACAGCCAGAAGCACTGGTCATCGCTCATCGTGTGCGCGGGGGACAGGTCATCCTCGGCGGCGCCGGTGAGATCGCCCAGGCTCAGCTCGTCCCGCTCGGCCTCCCCGGTCACGACGAGGTGACGGAGGTGGGTGGTTCCCCGCCTCGCCCGGCGGAAGGCCGGAGCCAGCGAAGTGTGCACCACCGCGGCCTTGGCACGCGTGTCCTCCAGCAGCTCCGCATACTCGAGTGGCCGGAGGTTCGTGTTGACCGGTACCGGAATCGCGCCGATCTTGATCGCGCCGAAGAACGCCACCGCGAACTCCGGGGCGTCGGGAAGCGCCAGCAGCACGCGGTTCTCCATCTCCACGCCCAGCCCCCGTAGGGCATTGCCGATTCGGTTCGCGCCGCGGGCGAGTTCGCCGTAGGTATGCGACCTCGCATACGTTCTGATTGCCTCCTTCTCGGAGAGTCCACGCTCGAGATTCCCGTCCAGGAGATCGACGGCCGCGTTGTAGCGGCCCCGGCGGCCCGCCACGCCTCTGGCAGCCTGACCTTGCCGGGCGCCAAGGGTCATGGGATGGCGAGCGAAAAAGTTGCGCAGCAGCACGGCGGCACCGGCTGGCTCCTGGATGTGCAGCAGGTGCGAGGCGCCCTCTAGCACAACCGTCTCCGTCTGCGGCATCCATTCTTTGATGTGGTCGTGGACCTCCACGTACACCCGAGAGCTCTCGCCGCCCAGCACGTATAGCGCCGGGCACTTGATCTGGCCGCCCTCCGCGGCGCCGAACCGCCATTCCTCGTGAGCCGGGGCCTCGACCGCGAAGTAAGTGTCCATGTCGCGAAGCGCCTGCTCGAGGCCGCCCGGGACGCAGCGAGCGATGTCCGCGCGTTCTCGCGGCGTGCCGAGGAAGAAGTCTTCCGCAGCCTCCCAGTGGCCCTGGTCGTACAGACGCTTGGCGACGGCGATCAGCTCGAAGACCACCTTCCCCCGCGGCACCGACAGCACAGCGGGCTCCAGCAGGGCAAGCGAGTGCACGCGTTGGGGAGCGTCGACCGCGAGTTGGAGGGCTATCGCCCCGCCATAGGAGTGGCCTACCACGTGGGCCGCCTGCACTCCCAGGTGCTCCAGCAGCGCCCTGGCGTCGGCCGCCTGGTCGGAGATGCTGAACGCCCCCCTCGCCGGGGCGCTGTCGCAGAAACCCCGGCGGTGATAGCGGACGAGCATGTAGCCATCGCTCAGCGACGGCTGTGCCAAGAGCGGAATGAACGAGCCGGCGATGTGACTCCCGTGGATGAGCAACACCGGCTCTCCGGAGCCCTTGAGCTCGTACTCGAGCTCGACGCCGTTGACTCGGGCTCGTTCCATCCTACCCCGCTCGCTGTTGTCTCGCTGACTCTCGGCCGTGCGTCATAACGAACAAGGCCGGTCTCACCCGAGCGGCGGAAGCCGCTTGACCTCTGGCCCTCTCGCCTAGGTGATGAGGATACCCCCGATTGCTAACGGCATCTCGAGCTCACGACCCCGGGCGCTCCGTTCCCAATCCGCTCACGCCTGCAGACGAACCGTGCCGTCGTGTCGGCTCACCAGATGCTCGGCGGGTACGTCGAGCCAGCAGCTCGAGATCCCCGCCTCTGCATCGAGGCGGCCGGCTACCCCGGACTCCCCGCTCACTGCTGCTCGCGGGTCCGCCGGCGAATGACGACCGCCTTCTGATCGGTGTAGTAGTCGAAGGCCTCGGACCCGTGCTCCTTGCCGAAGCCGCTCGCCTTGACTCCGCCGAACGGCAGCTCGTCGTACACCTTGGTCGGCGAGTTGATCCACGTGTAACCGCATTCCAAGCGCTCGGCGGCCTCGGCCGCCGCGTCGAGATCGGACGTCCACACGGACGAGCCGAGGCCGAATGGCGAGGCGTTGGCGCGTTCGATCGCCTCGTCGAGGTCACGCACCCGCCAGATCGGCAGCACGGGTCCGAACACTTCCTCGGTGGCCATTGGCGAGTCGTGCGGCGGCTCGAACACGATCGTCGGCTCATGAAACCAGCCACCGCTCAGCTCGTCGGCTGCAGGTCGTCCGCCTCCCGTGAGCACGTCGCCACCCTGCTCCAGGGTTCGACGGAGCTGGTCCTCGAGCAGGTCTCGCTGCCGCTCGGAGTGCAGTGGCCCGAGCTGCACTCCCTTCTCGGTTCCTCGACCCACGGTGAGTCGACTGGCCTTCTGCACCACCGCCTCGGCCACCTCGTCGGCGACCGACTCGGCTACGTACAGCCGCTTGACCGCCAAGCAGGCCTGCCCGCAGTTGAAGAAGCGACCCATCGACGCGGCGCTGGCGGCTCTGGCCAGGTCGGCGTCCTCGAGGATGATCAACGGGTCCGAGCCGCCCAATTCGAGCGTCAGCCGTTTGGGGCCGTCGGCGGCCAGCGACATGATCCGCTGGCCCGTCGGCGTCGAGCCGGTGAAGGCGACCTTGCGTACGAGCGGATGCGTCACGAGCGCCTCGCCGGTCTCGCGACCCGGCCCGGCGACGACGTTGAACACGCCCGCGGGAACGCCGGCGTCATGCATGATCGCGGCCGCCCGCAGCGTGGTCAGCGGCGTGGTGTCCGCGGGCTTGGCGACCACGGTGTTCCCGGCCACGAGCGCGGGGCCCAGCTTGTTGGCCAGCAGCGTCGTGGGGAAGTTCCACGGCACGATCGCGCCCACGACGCCGAGCGGTCGGCGTAGCACCTGCCCGCTCACGCCTGGATCCAACCCGAGCACGAACGCCCCGCGCAGCTCCTTGGCCAGCCCGGCGTAGTGCTCGAGCGTCTCGGCCGCCTTGTCCAGCTCGATGCGCGCCTCGCGCAGCGGCTTGCCCTGCTCGGCGGTGAGCACGGGCGCCAGCACGTCGACGCCGGCGCGGAGCGCACGCGCCGCGCGCCCCACGATGTCGCCGCGCTCGGCCACCCCGCGCGCCGACCAGTCGGCAAAGGCGTCCTGCGCGGCGCGAACGGCACGGTCGACGTCCTCGGCGGTGGCCGCGGCGACGCGGCCGACGACGCGCTGGGTGGCCGGGTCGCGGATCTCCTGCACGGAGTCGCCGAGCGGCTCTGCCTTGCCGGCGATGAAGGGGCCCAGCTCGACGGTGGTCTCGGTTGCGCTCACGAGTTCCTCCCGGGTATGGGGACTATCGGTATCGATACGAAACTGATGACCAAGGGTAGGTCAAGGTGTGTGGTGACCGAGCTCGACGGACGGCGGATCGAATACGAGGAGATACCGGGCGACGCTTCGCAGCCCCCGTTGGTGTTCCTTCACGAGGGGCTCGGCTCGGTGCGCTTGTGGCAGGGGTTTCCCGCCCGCGTCGCCGCGAGCACCGGGCGCCGTGCCTTGGTGTACTCGCGCTTCGGACACGGCGACTCCGACCCGCCTCCCGCGCCGCGGACGCCTGCCTTCATGCATGAGGAGGCGCGCGAGGTCCTGCCGCGGCTGCTGTCTGCCTGGGGCGCCGAGCGCCCGGTGCTGATCGGCCACAGCGACGGCGCCTCGATCGCGCTGATCCACGCCGCCGATCATCGGGTGACCGCGATCGTCTGCATCGCCCCGCACGTGTTCGTGGAGGCCAAGTCGATCGCCGAGATCAGGCGCGCCAGGACGCTCTACGAGCAAGGGGGGCGCCGCGAGCGAATGGCTGCTCATCATCGCGACGTCGACGCGGCGTTCTACGGCTGGAACGACGTTTGGCTCGATCCGCGGTTCGAAGCGTGGAACATCGAGGAGCTGCTGTCCGCGGTCGAGGTCCCCGTCTTGTTGATTCAGGGCGACGATGACCCGTACGGCACGCTGGCCCAGATCGACTCGGTGATGAGCAGGGTCCGGGGGCCGATCGAGCGGATCGTGCTCTCGTGCCGGCACGCGCCCCATGTACAAGCCCCCGAGGAGACCCTGACGGCGGTGACGCGGTTCGTGGCCGCTTACGGCTGCAGGACGCGCGCGCCCGTGCGGTAGCGCTGCATCAGCCGCTGATACTCGCGCGCGGCTCCCTGCACCCATCCGGCCGACGAGCCGCCGAGCTCCTTCTTGACCCGCGCCGGCGCGCCGGCGGCCAGCGTTCCCGGCGGGACTGCGCCTCCCTCGGTCACCACCGACCCGGCCGCGACCATGGCGCCCGCCCCGACTCGCGCGCGTTGGAGCACGATCGCGCCCATCCCGATCAGCGCGCCGTCCTCGATCACGCAGCCCTCGAGCATCGCCATGTGGCCCACGGTGACGCTCTCGCCGATGAGCGTCGGCAGCTCGGAGGCACAGTGCACAACCGCGTTGTCCTGGACGCAAGCTCCGCGGCCGACGCTGATGCTCCCGAAGTCGCCTCGCAGCACCGTGCCAAACCAGACGCTGGCGGCCTCGGCGACCTCGACATCGCCAATCAGTGTCGCGGTCGGCGCGAGCCACACACCTGCGGCCACCCGCGGGCGCCGACCGTCGAATTCGACCAGCGTCGGCATCTCAGCCGGGGCTCCGTCTTGCCCGCGCCCGGGTCACCGCTTCGCGGTGCTCGCGCGTCGCGATCAGCGACGTCTGCGCGAATGCCTCCGCCGCCATCCCCGCCTGCAGCGAAGCGTCGGCCGCGATGGCCAGCAGCCGCTTGGCCGCGGCATACGCCTCGGCTGAGCGCCGCAGAGCGACGTGCGCCCGCTCGCGCGCCGCGCCGACCACATCGCCGTCGGGCACCACGGCGGTGAGCAGCCCGATCCGCTCGGCCTCCGCAGCGCTGAGCTCCTCGCTGCCGAGCAAGACGTCGCGAGCGCGGGCGAGCCCGATCAGCTTGACCAGCCGGATCACGCCGCCGTGACTGGGAATGATCCCCAGGCGCCCCTCGCGGAGAATGATCCGGGCACTCGGCGCCGCCAGCCTCAGGTCACACGCCAAAGCCAGCTGCGTACCGGCTCCGGTGACCGAGCCGTTGATGGCGGCGATCAGCGGCTTCTCGAGCTGCTCGATGCCGGCGATCAGCGCGGTGAGCCGGTGCGAGTACAGGCGGAAGGCGCTCGGCGCCCACTCCCGCTCGAACCGCGCGAGGTCGCCCCCGGCGCAGAACGACTCGCCGGCGCCGGTGAGGATGATCGCTCGCGTAGCCGAATCGGCGGCCGCTTGCTCGAGCGCGCTGCTGAGCGCTTGCGACAGCTCGTCGTCCAGTGCGTTACGCGCCTCGGGGCGGTTCAGCGTCAGCAGCATGATGCCTTCGTCATCGAGCTCGCGGCGAAGCGGACCGGCGCTCACGGGTCTCTGCGAATCCGCTCGAACGGCGTGCGGCAGGCGCGACAGATCCACTGCTCGGTGAGCAGCTGCGGGCCCCATTCGCCGATTTGCTCGGTCTCCCGCGACCCGCACCACGGGCACGTGCGGCCGTCGTCGGGATTCACCCCAGGCGCCGCTGCAGGCTGTTCCATCGCTCCCACGGCAGCTCGCCCACCTCGACGCACAAGCCGTTCTCCTCGAGGATCGGAAAGACATCCGTCTGGAACGCGTCGCGCATCTCGTCGTTGTCGAACTCGATCAGCCCCTGGGACTTGAGCGCAGCGACGCCGGGTTCGCGCGACGGGCCGAACCACATCAGCACCTCGGGGAGCATCCAGTCGATCCTGCGCTGCAGGGTCTGACGACCCTGAGCGGTGCGCGCGAGGTCGCGCACGCGACCGTCGGCGTACTTGCGATGGAAGACCTCCTCGGAGGGCACCCGCGCCGCACGCTGGCGGAGGTCGACATAGCGCGAGTTCTCCAACGCCCGAAACAGCATGGTGAGCGCCGGGTCGACGAGGATCAGTGCGGCGACGACGTCGGCCCACCACTCCCACGGCTTGCTGAGACAGCTCATGCAGTACTTCCGCTCGCGCTCGGCGCCGCGCTGCAGTGGCCCCGGCGTGTCAACCAGCGGTAACTCCTCGAGCAACGGATACAGCGCGCGCGCGTGGCCGAGCTCCTCCTGTGCGATCGCCGCCAGGGCGACCGCACTTTCGAGCGACGGGCCACCGGACAACCAATCCGAGAAGCGCCGGCCCAGGAAGAACTTGCTGTCGGCCAGCACCACGACGAGATTGACCAGCGCCGCCAACCCCTCGTCGTCGTCGGTGACCGACCACTCCTCGGGGACGACGCGGTCGAGCTCCGACTCGGACGCGCTCATACCGTCACCTGCCCTCGCTCGGCCTCGGGCAGCCGGTTGCCGGGCAGCGGGCCGACGATCCACTGCACGCTCTCCTCCGGTACGAGGCGAACCTCGAGCCAGTCACCGAAGCGCTCGCGCGCCTGGTTACACGCACTTGCTGCGTCGTCAGCCGCGATCACCGCCTGGCGTGCAACGGGCTTGTCGTACTCCCGGCGGGCGAAGACGAAATATCTCATGGCGTGTGCACCACCTCGATGATGTCGGCACGGCGGGCGACGAACTGCTCGGTCCACTTCCACTGGTCATAGAGCTTGAAAGCGAACACCTCCGCGTCGGAGGGCTCACTGGCCCCTACGGTCCCGACGTGCTCGAGCGGCTCCTCGGCTTTGCGCCGGGCAAACACGTCGTAGTACTCCTGATCGCGCTCAGCCTTCATCACGTCACCCCGAGCTCGTGCAGCGTTCGCCGGGCGCGGCGACTCAGGTCTCGGTGCGTCCAGGGCTCAAAGACCTCCTCGACCTCCACGCGATCAATGCCATCCACGGCAAGGAGAGCATCGCGTACGTCGTCAGCGATCATCTCCTTGCAGGGACACCCCATCGAGGTGTAAGTCAGCCTGACCTGGGCCGTCCCGCCCTGCAGGACGCGGAGTCCGCGGATGAGGCCCATGTCGAGGACCGAGATCGGATATTCCGGGTCGTGTACATCTCGCAGGGCTGCCTCGAGTTCCGCAACAGTTGCGCTCATGCGGCCACCTCCAGCGATCTCGACAGCTGCTTGTAACCGCGCTGAATCTGTTCCACGAACTCCTCGTTGGCCGGTCCGCGTCGCTTCCAGCGCTCCATTACCTGATCCCAGGAGATCTCGCCGCCGTCGAAGTCCCAGCGCTTCTCTACCTCGTCGAACTCGCATGGGAACGGCGCGTCTATCAGCCACGTTTCCGATGCCTCGTCGTAGTGCGCGGGCACGTCGATTCCGTGCTGGTCACACAGCGGGACGGCGGTCGACATCCACGTCTGTCGCAGCTGATCGTTGGTCGACCCCTTCATGCCATAAGCGATCTGCTCGCCATGACGCTTCATCGAGTCGGGCAGGCCGAACCACTCGAGGGTCATCATGAACATCCAGTCGACCGCGGCCTGAAGCTCCTTCTTTTGCTCCGGGTCGGCCGCCATCGTGGCCATCCAGCGCTCGCCATGGCGTAGGTGGAAGTTCTCCTCCCGCTCCACCTTCACAAGCGCTCGCTTCCAGGGGCCGTAGCTCGAGTTCTGGTAGATGTCGTCCAGCAGGCAGAATCCGGCCCGATCGTAGAAGCCGTTCGCGACGACCATCTCCGCCCACGTGTCCAGGGGCACGTCGAACGCGTACGGATGCCGGAAGTCCTTGGGATCTCGCTCGTAGACCAGCGTCTCCACATCGACTCCGAGGTCGCGCAGCAGGCGATACGCGATGTGAGCGTGACCCAGTTCGTCCTGCGCGATCCCGGTCACCGAGATGTATGAGTTGATCTTCGGCGCGTTCCGAGCCGCCCGCATGTATGCCGGTGCCGAGATCAGCTCAGTATCACCGGAGACCACCAATGTGCGCTTCAGGCCCTCGATGTATTTGTCGGTGGCATATTCGGGCCCCTCGATCAGCTTGCCCGCGCGGATCCGCTCAAGCAGTTCTTCCTCGGTCATCCTCCGTCTCCTCTACATCTGACGCTAGCTCGCCTCTCGCTAAGATTATGTCATACCTCAGCCGGTCTGATCTCGCCACCCCACGCTTGGGTATTCCTTTGATACGCTGCGCCTCGGTGGCGGAGACGCAGCTGTGGATCTGCGAGCTGTGCGGGTACGTCTACGATCCCGCGGAGGGCGATGCGGACGGCGGGGTGAGGCCGGGAATCAAGTTCGACGACATCCCCGACGACTGGACGTGTCCGGTCTGCGGGGCGAGCAAGGACGATTTCTCCCCCCAGGACGACGCGCTTTAGACGATCGCCGGCCCGCGCTCTTACACGCCCGTGCTCGCGCAGCACCGTCGGCGGCTGGCAGCGATGGGCTTGCTGCCAGCGCCGCATAGTCACGCCGCCGTCGGTCGCGCACGCGGAGACGTCAATTCGCCGGGGTCGACGGTCTTTCCGAATAGTCGCCGCCCGCGCTCGAGCTCCTCCGGACGCCCCGCGACGAGGACAGCGGCGACCGCGCCGCGATCGAGGTACCAGGCGCTGAAATCGCTCTTGTCGATCGAGCCGTTCATGACGACTTGGTCCCACGTCTTCGCGGGGCCGATGTATTCGTACGACAGCCAGTCGTGCAGGTCGGAGAAGAAGTAGGGAATCTCCTCCTCGGGAAGCTCGCCACCGCGCATCGCCGCCGCGGCACGTCGCCCTTGCGCTGCCGCTACCTCCCAATGCTCGACGCGCAGCCGGCCCGCCGGGTGTATCTCCGATTCGAACTCGGCGACGTCGCCGGCCGCGAAGATGCCGGGCGCGGAGGTGGCGAGCCGCACGTCGACCTTGATGCCGCCGGACTCACCGAGCTCGAGCCCGGCGCTGCGGGCAAGCTGCACGTCTGGTATCACGCCGGCGCCCACTACCACGGCTTGCGCAGGAAGCTCGAGCCCTTGCTTGGTGCGGACGCCGCCGACGCGGTCTCCGTCGCCGGTGAACGCGTCGACCTCCTCGCCGCCGTGGATAGCGATCCCCCTCGCCTCGAGCAGGTCTTGGATCGCTCGTCCCACCTCCCGACCAAACGTCCGCTCGAGGACAACGTCCTCCTGCATGACGATCGTGCACCGTTTACCGCGGGCCGTAAGCGTGGCCGCGACCTCCGTCCCGATGTACGAGCCGCCAATCAGCACAATGTCCTCTGCCGGCTCGACGTCCCGACGTATCGCGTCGGCGTTGCCGAGCGCGCGCAGGTAGTGAATCCCGTTGAGCTGTCCGCCGTCGACGCGCAGGCGTCTGACCATCGCCCCCGTGGCGACCAGGGCGGAGCCGAAGCTCACGGTGTCCTTGTTCGAGAGCGCCGCACGCCGCTCATCCGTGGCCAGCTTGAGCACGCTCGTTCGCGTCAGTAGCCGGATGTTCTGCTCCTCCCACCATTCGGGCGAGCGGAGCATCACCGCATCCCGTGACGTGCTCCCGCCGAGGTAGCCCTTCGAGCACGCCGTCCGGTCGTAGGGTGGATCCGGCTCACGGGAGACAAGCAGGATCGAGCCCTGGGCGCCCCCGTCGCGGAGGGCTCGAGCACACGAGTATCCGGCGTGACCGCCGCCGATGATCAGGAAGTCGACTTCTCGCTCGGCCATCGCGAGACTAAGCCTGTCCGAAGACCGGCTCGCGCTTCTCCATGAACGCAGTCAGTCCCTCCCGCGCGTCGCGCGAGCGGAAGAGCCCGCCAACGAGCTCCCGCTCCCGCGCCAGCCCGTCCTCGAGCGGGAGCTCGATCCCGCTCACAGCGGCCTGCTTGATCGCGCCGATGGCCTCCACCGCTCCGCTGGCGAGCCGGCGGGCATACTCGAGCGTCATCGCCTCCGCCTCCGCCGCGGGAAACAAGCGATCGAGGATCCCGAGCGCGTGCGCCTGCCCAGGTGAGATTCGGCGACCGGTGATCATCAGGTCGAGCGCCCGGCTCAGCCCGATCAAGCGTGGGAGCCGCTGCGTGCCGCCGTTGCCGGGAAGCAGCCCGAGCGTGACCTCCGGGGTGCCCAGCTTGTAGGACCCGCGGGCGCCGAACCGCAGGTCGCAGGCGAGGGCCATCTCGAGGCCGCCGCCGAGCGCGTGTCCCTGCAGCAGCGCGATGAAGACCTTCGGGATCGACGCGATCCGCCCGAGCGATTGGTGGGCGACCTCGATCATCGCCGCGCTGTCCTCGGCTTCCTGCTTGGCGAACGTCTTCACGTCTGCGCCGGCGGAGAAGAACTTCGGGCTCGAAGAGCGCAGCACGACGACCTTCCCGCCCTCGTCATCCGCGGCGTCGACGATCGCGGTGCCCAACTCCTGCATGAACGACCGGTCGTACGAGTTCGCCGGCGGGTTGTCGAGCGTGATGAAGCCGATCCCGTCCGCGGAGTGATAGCTGACCATCGCTGCTCCTCTCTAGAGACCGCCGACGACCACGGACTTGTCCTCGAAGTAGTAGTCCATCGCCTCGATGCCGTGCTCCTTGCCGTAGCCGCTCTGCTTGACTCCCCCGAACGGCAGCTCGTCGTAGCCGAAGTGGTTCTGGTTGACCCATGTCATGCCCGCGTCGAGCTCCTGGGAGACGCGGTTGATGATCCGTACGTCGTGCGTCCAGACCGACGACCCGAGCCCGTACTGCGTGTCGTTGGCCCGCTCGATCGCTTCGTCCAGTGAGCTGACCCTCCACACCGGAAGAACCGGCCCGAACACCTCCTCTGTGGCCACGCGCGAGTCGGGCGGCGGATTCTGGACCACGGTGGGCATAAGGAAGAAGCCCTTATCAGGCTGCTCTGGCCGGTCACCCCCGTACAGCAGCTCGCCGCCACCATCAAGCGCGTCCTGTAACTGATCCATCACGAGCTGCCGCTGCCGGTCGGTGGTCAGCGGCCCAATCCTCAGCTTCGGCTTCTCGGGCTTGTCCCATCCCGGGCCCGGCTGGTAGCGCTCGACGCCCTTCAGGAGCCCGTCCATGAATTCGTCGTACACCACGTCGAACACGAACAGCCGTTTGCCGGCGAGGCAGCCCTGCCCGGCATTCCAGAACCGCGCGATGAGCGCGGTCTTGACCGCCCCGGTCAGATCGGCGTCGGGGCACACGATCACCGGGTCAGAGCCGCCGAGCTCGAGCGTCACCCGCTTCATCTCGGGGGCCGCGAGCTCCATGATCTTCCTCCCGGTGGCGGTCGAGCCGGTGAAGGCGATGCGCCTGACCAACGGGTGCTTGACGAGCGCCTCGCCCGTCTCGGCCCCGCCGGTGACCACGTTGACCACCCCCGGCGGTATCTCGGCCTCGATCAGCAACTCGGCCAGGCGCAGCATCGTCAGGGGCGTGGCCTCGGAGGGCTTCAAGACGATCGTGTTGCCGGCGGCAAGCGCGGGCCCGAGCTTCGTACCGGTGAGGGTCAGCGGGAAATTCGACGGGACGATCCCGGCGCACACGCCGACCGGCCGGCGGACGACCATTCCGTAGCTGCGACCCAGGGTCGAGGGAAGCGGCTGATAGACGCCGCGCACCTTCGTGGCAAGGTCGGCGTAGTACTCGAGGCCGTGGACGAAGTGCTGGACCTCGCCGGCCGCTTCCATCGTGGGCTTGCCCTGCTCCTGCGTCAACGTCTCGCCAAGCTCCTTGAGATTCGCCTTGACCAGTTCGGCAAAAGCGCGGAGCTTCGCAGCACGCTGCTCGGCGTCGGTGTCGCGCCACTCCTTGAACGCTCGCTCCGCCGCCCGTACGGCGCGATCCACATCATCGGCGCCGGCGCTCGGAACCGACTCGAGGATCTCCTCCGTGGCTGGATTGAGGACTTCGATCTCTTCGCCGGAGCGCGCTGCCTCGCGCTCGCCGGCGATCAGCATCTGCACCATCTCGCTCCTTTCTCAGGGCTCTCCATCCCAGGGTACGCTTTTGCAACGCACTCTGCAGGAGACCGGCCTGAGGTCGCCGCCGGGCTCGAGTTGCCACGGAGCGGGGCCGTTTCGGGGCGCCGCGGGATGTATCGAAGGACCACGCGGGATGAATCGAAGGCCGACACGGGATGTGTCGAAGGACCGCGGGATCGCTTCGGGACTCATCCCGCGCTCGGACGGCGCGGCGCCGCGCCGGGTGCGCGCCGCCCATCGACGCCGACGACCTCGTGGTTGTGTACCGTGCGATCGTGTGTGCCGATCGCAGCGGTGTGACATCGGTGCCTGACGCCACGATCGTGCGCTGTGCCAACTGCGGAACCGCGAATCGCGTGCGCGCGGTTGGCCGCGGCGTCCCACAGTGCGCGTCATGCCACCAGAAGCTGGCCTGGCTCGTCGACGCCGACGGGCAGAGCTTCGCGGCAGAGGCGCACGCTTCGGTCCCGGTGCTGGTCGACTTCTGGGCGCCGTGGTGCGGGCCGTGCCGGATGGTCTCGCCGGTGCTCGAGCGGATCGCGCGCACGCGCGCCGGCCGTGTAAAGGTGATCAAGGTCAACACCGACGCGGAGCCGTCGCTCGCCCAGCGCTTCCGGGTTCAGGGCATCCCCTTGATCGTGTTGATGCGCGACGGCGCCGAAGTCGATCGCCGTGTCGGTGCGCTGCCCGAGCAGCAACTGGCGGCGTGGCTCGAGCCACATCTGTCGGAGGGTGCCGGTTGACCTCGGGCTCGCGGCCGGCGACACGCGCCGTCCCCGCTCAGGCGGCTGCCCGGCCCGCTGGATCCGCAGTGAACGCTTCATGAAGCCGGCGTTGCGCAACGGGGCCACCGACGGCCCGGCGCTGTCCGCCGACGGTCTTGGCAAGCACTTCGGAGAGCGCGTGGCGTTCGAGGGCGTCTCGTTCGAGATTCCCTACGGCGAGGTGTTCGGGTTCCTCGGTCCCAACGGCGCCGGTAAGACGACGACGGTGCGGACGCTCGGCACGCTGATCACACCGACCTCCGGGTCGGCAACGGTGGCCGGCATCCCGCTCACTCCGGAGAACGGAATCGAGATCCGTCGGCGCATCGCAATCATGCCGGAGACCCCGGGGGTCTATGAGCGCCTGAGCGTGCTTGAGAACCTCGAATGTTTCGCCGAGCTGTATGAGGTGACGGACCCGAAGGCCAGAATCGAGAGTGCGCTGCGGGCCGTCAACCTGGGCGAGCGGGCGCGCGATCCCTGCGGGGCGCTGTCCAAGGGGCTGCGCCAGCGCGTCGCCCTCGCGCGAGCGCTGCTCGGCGACCCGGAGATCCTGTTCCTCGACGAGCCGACCGCTGGACTGGACCCCGTGGCCAGCCGCGACGTCCACGAGCTGATCGCCGGGCTCGGGCGCCGCGGCGTGACGATCTTCCTGACCACGCACCGGCTCGAGGAGGCTGAGCGCCTCTGTGACCGCGTCGCCATCCTGAACACCAGCCTGCGGACCATCGGTCGCCCCGCCGAGCTCCGCGACGCCCTGTTCGCCAAGGCGCTCACGGTCAGGACCGTAGCGCCGCTCGCCGAGCCAGGCAGCGTGTTCGGAGGTCTACCGGGGGTGGACGGCTGGCGCCGCGATGACGGCGGCGCCTACGTTGTCGCCGTCTCAGACGCCGAGGTCGCCGCCCCGGCCATCGCACGCGCGCTCGTCGGTGCGGATGCCGACGTGCTGTCGATCGGCGAGTCCCGCCACTCGCTCGAGGACGTGTACCTCGAACTGATCGACGAGGACCGGGAGATGGGCCGGCGATGAACCTGAGCCGACGGCGGGTCCGCGCCATCATCCGCAAGGAGCTGCGCTCTTACCGGCGCAACGCCTCGATAGTCGGCGCGATGGGGATCGTCCCGCTGGTGTTCGTGCTCCAGCCGCTGGTGGCCGTGTTCGCCCAGTCCTCGTCCTCGTCGACCGTGCTCAGCCACCGCCACGAGCTGCTGTACATGCTGGGGATCCCGGCGCTCATCCCCGCGGCACTTGCCGCGTACGCAGTCGTGGGCGAGCGCCAGCAGGGCACGCTCGAGCCGGTGCTGAGCACTCCCATTCGACGCGAAGAGCTACTTCTCGGGAAGGCACTCGCCGTGCTCGTGCCTGCGGTCGGCGTCGCCTACGTCGTGTTCGGCGTCTTCATCGGGCTGGTCGCGCTGTTCGCCCATCGAGGCGTGGCGTCGGCGCTCATCCGAGGTCCGGACATCCTGGCTCAGATCATCTTCACCCCGCTGCTCGCGGCGTGGTCGATCTGGGTCGGCATTGCGATTTCGACGCGCGCGAGCGACCTCCGCGTCGCGCAGCAGCTGAGCATCCTGGCCAGCCTCCCGACAATCGCCCTGACCACGCTCATATCCCTCGACGTCATCCACCCCACGCTCGGCCTCGCCCTGGCTCTCGGGGCCGCACTTTTGCTCGCCAACCGGCTCGGCTGGCGGATCGTCTCGGCCCTGTTCGACCGTGAGCGGCTGATCGTCGGGGCGAAAGGCTGAGCATCGGCCTTGACCGGGCACGCTTCCCGCAGCGCGCGACGTGCGGGCCACCGGCGAGCGCGATCGCCTGGATGAGCGCCCGTTAGTCTCCAAGTCGAGATGAAGCGAAGCTCGGCGCTCGCGCCGCTGTCACGAGATCATCACCACGCGCTGGTGGTCGCGCAACGCTTGTCGCGGGCGACCGAGGAAGACGCCGCGCCGGCCACGGAAGCGTTCGTCGCGTTCCTCTCCGGGCACGAACTTGCCCATTTCGCGCTCGAGGAGTCGGTGTTGCTTCCCCTGGTGGCGGGCGACGGGCCCGGTGAGCAGATGGCCGCCCGCATCCGGGCCGACCACGCCGCACTCCGCGAGGACCTCGAGCGGCTACGGAACACCGGTGGGACGGGGGCGAAGAGCACGGATCTGCACACCGTCGGCGAGCGGCTGCGCTCGCATGTCCAGCTCGAGGAACGGGAGTTCTTTCCGTATCTCGAGCAGATGCTGGATGAGTCGGCCCTGGCTGACCTCGCGGAGAAGCTGAGCGTGGCGACCGGCGGGCTCGGCGAGCCCTGAGCCGCACGCGACTTCTCGCAGCTCGGAGATCGGCGAGGGACGGCAGAGCGTGAGCGGCTCGCTCGGCGGGTAGAGGCCACGATGGATACCGACGAGAAGGAGGCTGATATGCCCTGGGACGAGATCAAGGCCCGGAAGTTCCCAGCGTTCGAGAAGGAGCTCGACGGCATCTCGAGACAGACGATGGAGGACCACTACAAGCTCTACGAGGGCTACGTAAGGAAGACCAACGAGTGCCGAAAGCTACTCACGGACTTCGACTACTCCGAGATCGAGGGCAACCAGGTGTATTCGCAGCTACGCGCGGTGTCGGTCGACTACACGTTCGCGCTGCTCGGCTTCAAGAACCATGATCTGTACTTCGGTCACCTCGGCGGCCAGGGCGGCGACCCCACCGGCCGCTTCGCCGAGAAGGTCGACCAGGAGTACCCCGGTGGCCTGAAGATGTGGCATCAGGCGGTGCGCAAGGCAGCGTCGGCCGCGCGCGGCTGGGTGATGGTCGGCTACGACCTCAACGACGGGTCGATCTTCAACTACATCATGGACACCCAGAACCTGTGGGCGGTCTACAACATGGTCCCGGTGCTCGCGCTCGACGTGTACGAACACGCCTATGCTCGCGACTACGGTGCCACCCCGGACGGGCGCAAGCACTACGTCGAGGCGTTCTTCCGCAACCTCGACTGGGACCACGTGAACCGCCAGCTGATCCAGGCTGAAGCGGCGCGGCAGGGTGCCGAGTCCTCCGGCGCCCGCGAACAGCATTCGGTCGCGTAACCGCGCGTTTCGTCAGCGAAGGCGTGCCAGCGCCGGCGTTCAATCGCTCGCCACTGCTGCGCGGGCGGCGGACTGCTCGCCCGCTCACGGTCCCGCCGCTACTGCGCGGGCGGCGGACCGTCGCCCGCTCACGGTCCCGCCGCTACTTCGCGGGCGGCGGACCGCTCGCCCGCTGCCGCTCACCCGGCCGGCGCAGGTCCTGCGCTTCGGCCTCGCCGAGGTCGAGGCGCGGGGGCCGCCCTTCGGCCTGGGCGACCGGGTCGGTGATCAGACGCGCTCCGCGCCCGTGGTTGGCGAAGCTGAACGCCCATCGCAGAAACACGAGCACACGGTTCTGGAAGCCGACGAGATACCAAAGGTGGACGACCAGCCAGGTGAGCCAGGCGACGAACCCGCTGAGTCGTAGGCGCTTGATCTCGGCCACGGCCGCGCCGCGGCCGATCGTGGCTAGGTTGCCCTTGTCGCGATAGCGGAACGCGTACGTCGGCCGGCCGTCCAGCCGGGCGCGGATCGTGCGCGCCGCGTGGCGTCCCTGCTGCATGGCCACCGGGGCCACGCCGGGAAACGTCTTCACGCTGCCGTCGAGACGGCGTACCCGGACCATGTCACCGACTGCGAAGACCTCGGGGTGGCCCGGAAGGCTCAGGTCCGGTTGCACCGCTATCCGCCCCGCGCCGTCGAGCTCGCCTCCGGTTAGCCGTCCGAGTTCGGCGGCCAGATCGGACGCAGCCACGCCGGCCGCCCACACCACCGTGCGCGCCGCGATCCGGCGGCGCCGCTGACCGGCGCCCTCGCGGTCATCGCCGTGGCCCTCGATCGCAACGCCTTCGGCGTCGATGTCGACGACGGCATGAGAGAGCATCGGCGTCACGCCGAGCCGGATCAGCGATTGCGCGGCGCGCGCCGAGAGCGAAGGCGGGAACCCGGTGAGCAGGCGGTCGGCCGCCTCGATGAGCAGGACACGGCCGGAGCGAGGGTCGATGCTGCGGAAATCGCCCTCGAGGGTGTCGCGGGCGAGCTCGGCGATCTGTCCCGCCATCTCCACTCCGGTCGGTCCTCCGCCGACGACGACGAAGGTCAGCCAGGCTGAGCGGGCGTCTGGGTCCGGGGCCGTCTCCGCCGCCTCGAAGGCGCTGAGGATGCGGCTGCGGACGATGAGCGCGCTCTCGAGCGACTTCACCTCGGCCGCGTGCTCGCGCCACTCGTCGTGGCCGAAGTAGGAGTACTGGGAGCCGCCGGCGATAATCAGGCTGTCGTAGGGGAGCGAGTCTGGCACGGAGACGCCGGCCACCGGTCGCAGTTCGATCCGTCGGCCGTCGAGGTCGAGCCGTGCGACCTCCCCCAGCAGCACACGGACGTTCTCCCGGCCCGTGAAGATGGCCCGCAGCGGGTAGGCGATCTCGCCCGGCGACAGGGCGCCCGTCGCGACCTGGTAGGTCAGCGGCTGGAACAGATGGAAGTTGCGGCGATCGAGCAGCGTGATCTCGACCGGCCCATCGGCGAGCGCCTGAACGGCCTGCAGGCCACCGAAGCCGCCTCCGACCACCACGACGCGATGCCGGCTCGAATCCGCCATGACGCCCAAACCGTACCGAGGGCGCGGCCGTGGTGCCTGCGGCCCGCGACGTCAGGCCGTGGTCGTGCGAGCGTGACGACGCCGGCGTCGAGAACGAGCTCGAGTGGTCGGACACCGAGACGGCGATCCGCTGCTGGCGGTAGCGGTGGTCACCCCGGTGCCGCGTATCCTCACCCACCGGCTTGGTGATGCTGGCACCCGAATGAACGCGCGCCACCGGAGCTCGGCCTAAGCTTGGGTTCGTCAGTCGACACTGCCGATCAGTGGTCGAGCTCCGGACCTACGGGCATCCAATCGGCGTGGGCCCGTCCATCGCGGCTAAGGGTCTGAATATCGATGCTAGATGTGCCTTTGCCATTTGACAATCTCGGCGGGATCGTGGAAGCGGTGAGCGCGGCGGCGGCAACGCCTGCTGCCGGCGCGCGTCCGCCGATCAGGGTCGTGCTCGCCGACGACGCCTACCTCGTGCGTGAAGCGCTCGGGCACCTACTGAACGGGAACGCGGGCATCGCGGTGGTCGGTGAGTGCGAGGACGGCAGATCGGCGGTCCGGGTTCTCGACGAACAGCGGGCGGATGTGTTGATCACTGACATCCGGATGCCGCCGACCGGACACGACGAGGGAATTCGCCTGGCTGCCCGCCTGAGGGATAGCCATCCTGCGCTCGGTGTGATCGTGCTGAGCACCTGGGCCGATGTTGCGTACGCGCTCAAGCTCTTCGAGAGCGGCTGCGACAGCCGCGGCTACCTGCTGAAAGACCGGATTCGGGATCGCGCCCAAGTCATCGACGCCGTCCACGTGGTCGCGAACGGCGGCACCGTGATCGATCCTAAGGTCGTCGAGGATCTCGTCAGCTCGCGCTCCACCACGCCCACAGCTCGTCTCGACCAGTTGACGCCGCGCGAGCTCGAGACGCTGGCGCTCGTGGCGGAGGGAAGAAGCAACGCGGCGATCGCCGAATCCCTCGTCCTCACCAAGCGTGCGGTGGAGAAGCATGTGAACGCGATCTTCGCGAAGCTCGAGCTGGGAGAGACCGAGCAGGTGAGTCGCCGCGTCAAGGCGGCGCTCCTGTATCTCGCCAATCCTTCGGTTTCCGCGACATCCGGCCGGTAGGAAGCGCGCCGCCGGAACCTGGCGATCGTCACCGCTGCGAGTAGGATTCGCTCGCGGAGAGAGTCCGGGGGACTTCGTCCGACCGGGCCGTTGTACTGGGGATCGCGATGGCGGTGAGCTTTGAACGATCTGGCGTTGTGGCGCGATAACAAGTCGACGCTCTGGCTCGGCGAATCCGAAATGGCGCAGAGAGTGCTCGAGTTCGACTGGGCACGGACGCCCCTCGGCCCCATCCGTGGTTGGCCCCAGAGCCTCAAGTCCGCGGTCGCGATCTGTCTGCACTCGCGCCATCAGATGGCGCTCTACTGGGGGCCCGAGCTCAACTGCATCTATAACGACGCCGAGCGGGACATCCTGGGCAACTTGCATCCCTGGGCGCTCGGCTGTCCGGCCCACGAGCTACTGCGTGACTCGTGGCCGATGGTGGGTCCGCAGCTGATGGCGGTCATGGAACATGGGGAGGCGACGTGGGACGAGGACCGCCCCCTGACCTTTGCCCGCCGGGGATTGCTGGAGGTGGGTTACTTCAGCTACGGCTACAGCCCGATCGTCGATGATCGTGGCGGTGTGGGCGGGGTCTTGCTGGTCTCGCATGAAACTACGCCTCGCGTGCTGGCCGAACGGCGCATGGACACGGTCCGCGAGATGGGCCTGCGCTCGATGGACGCCCAGACCGAGCGGCAGGCCAGTCGGCGTGCGGCCCGCGCGCTGGCGCGGGGACCCGACGCTGCGTTCGCCTTGATCTATTTGATCGGCGAAGACGGGCGGGCGAGGTGCGATGCGACTGCCGGGCTT
Organism: Solirubrobacterales bacterium; assembly: GCA_019240655.1. GTDB lineage: Bacteria > Actinomycetota > Thermoleophilia > Solirubrobacterales > Solirubrobacteraceae > Palsa-465. The sequence goes on along the minus strand of JAFAXX010000173.1, from coordinate 13,370 downwards.
GCCAGAGTGGCGAAGACCGCGCGGGGAAGGGCGCACCTAGATTCGGCGACCGTGGCCAGGTTGATGCCCCAAGTTAGAACGCGACGGCGCGGCAGGCTCATGTCCGCCGCGGAGTTCGTCGAGGGCGATGCGACTAGTCGGCGGCCGCGACTCGCGCTGGTCGTCCCGATCGCTCCGGGCGCGGCCGAGGGGGCCCTCGGCTTCATCGTCGCCGGCATCGGCGACGATTTGCAGCTCGACACCGAGTACCGGAGGTTTCTCGAGATGGCGGCGCTGGTCGCCGGACGTAGTATCGCTGCGGCGCGGCAGCGCAGGCTCGAGCGCGAGCGCTCAGATTCGATTACCGCGCTCGAGAGGGCCAAGACAGCTCTTTACCGCGACGCCTCGCACGAGCTGCGTACACCTCTGGCGCTGGTCCTCGGGCATCTCGAGCACGTCCTCGACGGGCTGAATTTCGCTGAACCGGCGCGGGAATCCCTCGAGGCGGCTCATCGAGGCGCGTTGCGGATGCTGAAGTTGGTCAACGCCCTGCTCGACTTCGCCCGGATCGAGGCGGGCACGCACCTGGCGGCCTTCGCTCCCACAGACCTGGCGCGGCTCACCTGTGAGATTGCCGCGATGTTCACCTCGACCGTCGAACGTGCGGGCCTCCGGTTGACCGTCGACTGCCCGCGCTTCAGCGCTCCGGTGTACGTCGATCCGGAAGCCTGGGAGAGCATCGTCTCGAATTTGCTCTCGAACGCCCTGAAGTTCACGCCGGCGGGAGAGATCGAGCTGTCTTGCCGCGAAGAGCAGGCGTGCGCCCTCCTGACCGTGCGCGACACCGGAATCGGAATAGCCGAACAGGACCTCGACCGAGTCTTCTCGCGCTTTCATCGGGTCGAGGACTCCAGAGCGCGGACCCATGAGGGGACAGGCATAGGCCTGGCGCTCGTTCGCCAGCTGGTGAAACTGCATGGCGGCTCAGTTGAGGCGCACAGTCGGCCGAACCAGGGAACGGAGATGGTCGTCCGGATCCCGTTGCGCCCCGCGCAGCTCGCCGCGCACGGCAGCCCTGCAGACGCGACGGCGGGAGGCGTCGGCAAGTCGGCATCGCTGTTCATCGCCGAGGCGGAAGCATGGCTGCGCCCTGAGGTGTCCGGGCCACGGCCGGCAGCGAGTCCATTGCCGGGCGAGCCGCTCACCTCACGCCGGCACGCCGAAGGCCGTCGGGTGCTTGTCGTCGAGGACAACGCCGATATGCAGGGCTACCTGTTTCGCCTGCTGAGCCCGCGCTATGAAGTCAGGATCGCCCGGAACGGTGCGGAGGCTTATGAGCTGACGGTGGCCGACGCGCCCCAGATCGTGCTCAGCGATGTGATGATGCCGGGTGTTGGTGGGCTCGATCTCCTGCGCGAGCTTCGGAGTAACCCGGGCACGCGCCACTTGCCGGTGATGCTCGTCTCGGCGCTGGCGGATCCTGGCAGTGCGGAGGAGGCGTTCCAGCTCGGCGCCGACGACTACATCGTCAAGCCGTTCAGCGGCCGTGAGTTGCTCGCTCGCGTGGACGCCACGATCGAGAGCGCCCGCAGCCGCTCTCGAGCTGCCACGGAGCAGGGACGCTCGGAGGAACGGCGGCGCGTGCAGCGCGAGCTGGGAGCGTTGCTGAACGATCTGCGAGCGGCCCAGCGGCGCGTCGTGATGGCTGGAGACGCGGAACGGCGCAAGGTTGAGCGCGACCTGCACGACGGCGCCCAGCAACGGTTGATGGCGATCAGGCTCGAGCTCGGGCTGCTCGCCGATGTGGCGGAGCAAGACCCACCGGCCGCCCGCGCCAAGCTCGACGCCTTGCGAGGTGAGCTCGATGGAGCGCTCGATGAACTGCGGGAGCTCGCTCACGGACTCTACCCACCGCTGCTCGAAAGCGATGGCTTGCGTGCGGCCCTCGAGGCCGCCGCTCGGCGGGCAGTCATCCCGATCACGATCGAAGCCGCTGAATTCGACCGGGGGCCGGTCGCGATCGAGAGCGCGGCGTACTTCTGCTGCCTCGAGGCACTGCAGAATGCGGCCAAGCACGCCGGGGCGGGCGCACGAGCGACCGTTCGTCTCGACATAGATGGCGGAGTCCTGTTGTTCCGCGTGGACGATGACGGCTGCGGCTTCGATCCGGACGTGGTCCGACCGGGTCAGGGATTGACCGACCTGCGGGACCGCGTCGAGGCCCTGGGCGGGCACGCTGACATCACCTCCGTCCCCGGTGAGGGTACAACCGTCCGCGGCCAGATCCCGGTGTCCTGAGCCGAACCAATTCAGCCGCCAGGGCGCACAACCGGGAATGACACGACCGCTTGCGGGGTGCCGTGATTCCGCTCGCGTTCACCGCCAGCGCCCCCGCGATACTTGCGTTGACCGGGTCCGCCGGTGAAGCCGCGGCCACGCTCATCGATACCGGTCGCGGCGACGCGCCAAGTCGGTTGCGGCCGGGACGCGATTTCTCCGCGGCGCCGCTGTCCTTGATCGCCACCGACACGGCGAACATCCCGCCGATCACGACCACGGCCGTCGACGATACGGAGCGGTCGGCCAGAACGACCAAATAGATATTCCTCGCCCCGGTGCTTTGGTCGTTCTCAACCGCTCTCAAAGCGGCCGGGCCCCTCAGAGACTCAGGATTGCGCGCCTGGCCGCCGCCAACCCGGGCTCCCGGCGAGGTCACACCGCGCTGAGATTCGGACCTGAAGAACGTGGTGTCCGCCTCCTTGGAGTAGGGATGCACGCCTGTGAATCGGCGAGCAGTTCACCCGAGCGGCTTACAGTCGCCGACCGATGGAGTTGCTGCCTCGATCGAAGCGGCCGAATCCGATGAGCGACAACCCGAAGGTTGAGCACGCGGAGCCGCGAGCGGCGCACGCCGCGTCAAACCCCTCGATCCGCTCGAACGCGCGTGTGATAACCACTCGCCGGGTGTCCGTCCGATGCCATCGTCGCGTCATGACCTCGAGCTGCTGCTCGCGATCCCGTCAATTTCGCCTCCGCCGCTTCGTTCGCGATCCCGCCCGAGCTCGTGCAGGCGTACGCGTCGATGCCGCAATTGCTCCCAGACGCCGGGGCCGAGCATGTCGAGACTCTGGAGCGGCCCGATACCCCACCAGCGGTCGCCCGTGAGATTCCGGCGCCTAAAGCAGCGCCGACGGTTGTCTCGGCCCGAGTTCTTCCAGACCGACGGTAAGGTGATCGCCGACACGGGTACCGTGCGCCCGGGCGTCCAGACCTTGACAGTTGCCCTGCGCGGCACGGCGATCGCCACACTTGAGGTGACCACGCTGCGAGGCCTCAAGCAACGGTCACTACGGCGGCGCGGCAGCCGATGCCCTGATCCTGCTGTCGCATGTGCTGGATTCACTGCACTACGAGCGCGGCGACGTGACGGTGACCAGGCCTTGCGCCGGGAGGATGGTCTGGTGACTCCTACGGCGACTCCGAGTTTCGCGCGGTGGCCGAGGTCGTCGACGACCTGCCGCTGCCGGCCACCGGTAGCCGAAGCACACTTCTCGGTCCGTTCGCGGCGAGCGGATAGACACGCCACGGAAGCCTTAGATCACCCATAGATTCGACCAGGAGCAAAAACTGAGATGGCAGGCGAACGCACGACCCAGTCGACTAGTCACCAGATAAGCACACGGGCGATGGGAGCGACGCTCCTAGTCATCGTCCTGCTGCTGTTCGCCCTGTTCAACACGCAGCGGGTGACAGTCCACTGGATTTTCGCCACGACCACCGCGCCCTTGGTGGTGGTGATCGCAGGGTGTGCCCTGGTCGGGCTAGTTGCCGGATGGCTTCTGACGCATCGCCGGGTGGCTCGAAAAGCCACCACGGCTAGGTGATCCGTCCGCCCTCTCCGCCATGCTTCGCCGTCGTGCCCGTCGACCCCTACGGGCTGAGCCGCACTAAGACGCTCGGCACCGAAGCGCGTGGCGCACGAACTAGATTCCTCCTGGCCGGGCCCGTGTACCGGCGCCAGCTCGGACTGTCGGGCCCAGTCCGGCTCGCATTCCCAAGCCGCCTGGGGCGAAGGACTCGACGAGCATGCGGAAAGCTGCTCTACGTTTCGCAGAATGCGGCCTGCCCCGCCCAGATCCTGGGCGACCACCACCGCCACCGGAGGATCCGCAGGAAAGAGCGGAGCACGGCCGTGAGGGCGCCGAGCCCGCCAGCCGAAGCCAGCGCCGCGGGTCCGAGGCGTCGAGCGCTTGCCGCGCGAGGATCCACTGGGAAGGATTCGCCGACTAACAGCGTCGAAGAAGCGATGATCGCCCACAGCATCGAAATCGAGCGCCCTCCTGAGGAGGTCTTCGCCTACCTCGGCCAGTTCGATCGTCACGGCGACTGGCAGAGCGAAATCGTCAGCGCGAAGGTCGAGACCGAGGGTCCGGTCCGCGTCGGGACGCGCGTAAAGGAGATCCGCAAGATCGGCCGGCGTGAGCAGGAGACAAGCTTCGAGGTCACCGAGCACGAGCCGCCGCACAAGTCATCATTCAGAGGCGTAGCCGGGCCCGTGCGCCCGCTGGGGACGGTGACGGTCGAGCCGATCGGCGACGGCTCCAAGTCGAAGGTGTCGGTCGAGTTCGACCTGGTCGGCCACGGAATCGGGAAGCTCTTCGCGCCGATCGCGCGCAAGCAGGCGCGCAAGACGATCGCCGACAACCAGGCGAGACTTAAGCCCGGATCCACGAAAGCGCCGGACAACCGGCATGAAAGAAGGGAATGGAAGAGTCCTACATCGAAGATCTAGCGAGTCACGATGGCCCCGCCCATGCGTTGGCGACCCGTGAGGGCGCAGCGAAGCGTTGGATGCGGGGTGCGCGCAGGCCGGGTATGCAGCCTCGAAATGGGCACTATCGGGGTGCCGACGTGCTGTGGATCAGCGGAAGGCAACATCGGTGGCGGCGTTTTCGCGAGCCGTCAGCGGACCCCGCGGGGTCGAAGAACCCGTGCATGTGCGTGATCTCTTCATGCTGAGAACCGGGAGATCTCACGATCACCCGCCTGTCGTGATGGAGGGGCGGGTCGTGCGGGGAAGGCCAAGGCCGTAATACCGTGATGGACGGTCGTGAGAAGTCGGATGGTCGCGTACTACCGGTGAAGCTGCCGAACAACGTCCAAGGCGGGGCGGCGGAGGCGGTGGAGGGAAGGCGGCCAGCCAAGGGGAACACGGCCGATGAAACGCGCCCCGGACCCAGTGCCGGGCAAGGCGCGCTCAGTGAGCTTGGTCGTGTGCGCCGGGTGGCAGCAACGGACACGGAAGCGCGGTTCACCGCGCTCCTGCACCACGTTGACGTCGATCGCCTGCGGGCGGCGTACTTCGCGCTTTCGCCGAAGGCGTCTGCGGGGGTGGATGGGGTCACGTGGGTGGATTACGGGGTGGATCTCGAGGAGAACCTTCGTGATCTTCACGCTCGTGTTCACAGGGGCGCATACCGGGCGAGGCCGTCGCGGAGGGTGTACATCCCGAAACCGGACGGGCGGCAGCGGTCGCTCGGCATCGCCGCGCTCGAGGACAAGATCCTGCAGCGGGCGTTGGTCGAGGTGTTGAACGCCATCTATGAGACGGACTTTCTCGGTTTCTCCTACGGGTTCCGACCCGGGCGCAGCCCGCATCATGCGTTGGATGCGCTCGCGGCCGGGATCGTGGGCAAGAAGGTGAGCTGGGTGCTCGACGCTGATTTCAGCGACTACTTCTCCAGCCTCGACCATCAATGGCTGGTCAAGTTCTTGGAGCACCGGATCGCGGACCCGAGGGTCCTGCGGCTGATTCAGAAGTGGATGGCCGCGGGGGTCATCGAGAAGGGGTCGTGGACGGCGTTTGAGGAGGGCGTTCCGCAAGGGGCTTCGGTTTCTCCGTTGCTCGCGAACGTCTACGCGCACTACGTTCTCGACCTGTGGGCGCACCAGTGGAGGACCCGGCACGCGCGCGGCGATGTGATCATCGTGCGTTGGGCCGATGACTTCGTGGTGGGGTTTGAGCACCGGGAGGACGCCGAGCGGTTCTGGTCTGAGCTTCGCGACAGGCTCGCGGGGTTCGGTTTGGAGCTGAATGCCGAGAAGACGCGGTTGATCGAGTTCGGGCGGTACGCCGCTCGTGACCGCAACGCCCGTGGCCTCGGCAAGCCGGAGACGTTCCAGTTTCTCGGCTTCACGCATATCTGCGGGAAGACCAGGAAGTCGGGACGGTTCAAGCTCAGGCGGATCACCGACTCAAAGCGGGTGCGTGCCAAGCTGCTCGCCGTCAAACGCGAGATGGCGCGGCGGATGCACCAGCCCATCCCAGAGCAGGGTCGCTGGCTTGCCCGCGTCCTGCAAGGGCACTACAACTACTACGCGGTGCCCGACAACATCGAGGCGCTCAGCGCCTTCCGCAAAGGGATCATCCGGCACTGGCTCAAAACGCTGCGGCGCCGCAGTCAGCGTCACCGGTTGGCCTGGGAACGGATGAGGCGTCTCGCTGACCGGTGGCTACCTCAACCGCGGATTCTGCATCCCTGGCCCGAGCAGCGATTCGCCGCCAGCACCCAAGGCAGGAGCCCAGTGCGGTAGTCCCGCACGCTGGGATCTGTGCGGGGGGCGGCCGGTAACGGCCGTCCCTACCGCAACCGAATCGCTGGGTCGGAGGGTGGTGACGGCGGCTCGCTGGGGGTGATGACGGGTTGCGGTCGGGTGGGGATCGTCGATCGGGGGCCCGAAGCGTCTGTCGGGCGTTTCCGCGGAAGCGTTTTTGGTGTTCGAGCGGTGCGGTAATCGCGTCCGTCTGGGCGAGCGAGCTGCTGAGCTTCGATGGCCTGCCGGTGGCGGGCGGTCAGGCGGTGGGGAGCGCGCGGATGCGGGCGAGCGCTGCGAGGTAGTCACCTTGCCAGGGCCAGCGGGTGGGGAGGTGAAGCGTCCACGCTCGGCCGTGGCGGGTCAGTCGCCCGGCGATGTGAAGCAACCGGCGACGCATCGTGCGGGCGGCGCGGACGGTGCTGGTGGGCAGGCCGATCAGCTGGGTCCAGCGGAGCAGGTTGTGCGCGAGCGCGCCGAGGACCGTCCAGGCGCCGTTGGCGTTGAACTCTCCCGATGGGAAGTGCACAAGCGCCTGATCCTTGAGATCGACGATGACCTGTTCAACGACGGCATGGTCACGATGCTCGGCCTCCACCACGGTGATGTCCTCGGTGCGGTTGGTGAGAAACGCGAAGTGACGCCAGTCGGGCCACAACTGGGCTTGCCGTCCGACCAGCCGCGTGCGGCGGACAATCAGCCGCCGGCCGCCGTAGGTGGTCTCGGCGATCTGCGCCTCACCGTCCTGCGGGTACTCGATCGTCTGCCACGCCTGCTCGTCGACCTGCTCGACCGCTTCGCGAATCCCTTTCTGCATGCGCACGCCGATCGAGTACTGCCAGCCGGCCTGCTCCAGCCGCTTGAACACCTTCGTGTTCCAGAACCCCGAATCAGCGCGCAGCAGCTTGACCCCGCCGGCGCCGGCGCGCGTGACGCGCGCTATCAACTCGTCGCAGAAGCGCAGCATTCCCTTCTGGGTGTTGGCCGACCCCTTGCGCAGGCGGATGTGTGGAACACCTCGCGGGTGTCAGCGCGGGTGGCGAGGATCGGGTGGTACCCCAACACCTTTGTGTACCCGTAGGCAGCGCCCTGCTTGAGCCGGCCGTACACCTCGCCGACGAAACTGTCGACATCGATCAGAAGCCGCCCCTCACCGGGTCCGGCGCCGGCCCGCCAGGCGCGCACCAACGCCTCCCCGAGCAGCGCATCGAGCTGGCGCACATGCCCGAAGGTGAACGCGCGCAAAAACGTCCCCAGCGTCGAGGGCGCCGGCATCCAACCACCCAACAGCCGCCGCGTCTTGCCCGCGCGCAGGAGCTCGCAGTCATCGATGCTGTCCGCGCCGAGGACCATCGCGAACAACAGCGCCATCACCTTGCGCCCCGCGTTCGCCGCGCCCGGCCGATCACGCGGCAACCCAACCAGCCTGCCCGCCACCGCCTCGATCCCCAGTCGCTTGGCGAGCGTCGCGACGAGCGTCACCCCGGCGTCCGAGACCGCCCGCTCGTCATCGAATTCGACCTTCAGACTGTCCAGTCCGACCGGCTCGTCATCATGCACCTCGAAGGTGACCTCCTGTCCGCAGGCCCCGGCTGCTGCGATCAGCCGTTAAAGCCCTGCACAGGAGGTCATTCTTCTTCCAGGCTCGGACGGAACCGACCTACCGACCCGGTGGATCCAGGCTAAGGCGCGGCTCGAAGCCGGCGTGTAACGGTGCCGCCAGGCGGATCCGGTCAGCGCTCAGCGAGTGCGGACTGAAGCCGTGTGACCGTCGCAGCGGCCTCGGGCTATCGCAGCGGTTTGGCGAACCATCGATCGGCGAACGGCTCGTCGTTGAATGGCGGTACCTCGCGGTAGCCCGCGGACCGGTAGAGCGCGATCGCTTCTGGCAGCACGTCGCTGGTCTCGATGTGCGCTTCGTTCGACCCGTGTTCGCGCGCGAGGTGCTCGAGGTACTCCAGGAGGCGGCGACCGAGCCCGAGGCCCCGGGCTGATTCGGCGAGCCACATGCGCTTGATATCGGTCACGTGGCCGGGGTGATGCTTGACCGCTCCGCAGCCGATGGCCTCGCCCCGCAGGTAGGCGATCACGAACGCGCCGTTCGGCGGGCGCACTTCATGCGGCTTGGCGCTCGCGCCGTTATTGGGATCGAAGCCGCGCTGCGGTGAGCGACGGTTGAGCTCGGCCACGTACGCTCGCAGGCAGCGTTGCGCGTCGGGAATCTCAGGATCGACTCGACGCAGCTCGACGAGCGAGGTCGTGATGAGGCGCTCGACCGTCCGCATGGCTGCCACGAGCTCGTCTCGCTGTGCGCGGCTCAACGGCTCGAGGATCGATGCCGCCAGTTCGTCGCTGCGCTCGTCGACGATCCCGCGCTCGGCAAGCCCCTTTTCGGTGAGCTGCGCGACGCGGACGCGACCGTCAAGGCCGCTCGGAAGCACGCGAATCAGCCCATCGGCTTGCAGCGCCCGTAGCATGCGGCTCATCTGGCCTGAGTCAATTCCGAGGCGTGACCGGAGCATTACGACCTCGCCTCCCTCCGTGCCGATCTCCCACAGCAGTCGCGAGAGGGCGAGCGGCCGATCGCGGGACACGAATTTGTCGTTCAGCGCGCCTGCCCGCTGCGTGACCGTGCGGCTGAAGCGGCGGACCTCCGCCACGTGCGACCACATTCTCTGATCATAGTCAGAGAACGCTCCTGGTGCGCAGAAGCTCCTCCGCTCGCGCTACGCCGCCCAGGCACTCGACGTTGTCGAGCTCACGGCTCCCTGGCGACTGATCCGCAGGCCGGAAAAGCACCCAACTGACCAGTACGGCGCTCGCTGCTCGACCCGGGCACACATGATCGCCTACGGCCGCGCGCCGGTGTGGTGCGGGACCCGTTCCGATCGGGCAGCGCTCAGCGCTCGATTCGGGTAAGAAGGGCGCGGGTGAGCGGCTTGGGGTGGGTGAGCGGGATCATATGGCCGGCGCCCTCGATCATCGTGTGCTGCGCGTGTGGCATGTGCCGCCGGACGACGTCGCAGATCGCGCGGTCGACGCCGGATGTCTGCGATCCCTCGAGGACGTGGACCGGCGCGGTCACCCTGGCCAGCGCCTCAGTTGAGAGGCGGCTGTCGTCGAAGAGAACGTCCCATAGGTCTGCCCGGGCCTTTTGGACAGCGAGAAACGCCTCGCGGCGCACGCGCGGCCACCGCGCGAAGGAGCCGGGTCCGTTGTAGAAGTCGATGAAGTCCTCGAAGGCTTCGTACCACTGCCCTGCGCGCACGTGCGCGCGCCACCGATCGCGCAGGTCGCAGATCTGGGTGTAGGCGTCGGTGTCCTGCGTGCGCAGCAACGCGTATGCCTCAGGCTCGATCACGGCAAGCGAGTCCACCAGCTCGGGTGCCGCGGAAGCCACGCGCAGGGCGGGTTGCGCCGCCCCACGAGAACCCGACCAGCGAGATCGGCGCGGCGACGTGCTCGGCGACGGCGTAGACCTGATCCGCGTAGTCGTCGAGGCTCCGCCGCCCTCCCCTGCCTGGGCCGGTGCCGTCGCGGTAGGCCTCGATGGCGACGAGCCGGTAGCCCGCCGGCCAGAGCAAAAACAACTGCTTCCACTCGCCAGCGCTGCCCACCCCGCTGTGGAGGAACACCACCGCGCCCCCGTGCCGTGCTCGATCACCTTGACGCGGCGGCCCAACGGCGTCCGGAGCATCGTGGCGGCCACCTTTCGGTTGGTCGGGTTACGGCCAGGCTCCCAGGTTTCCTGTAGCTGCTCGTCGGTTTCGAGTCGAGCCGCATCAACCCACGCCGTGGCGCGCTCGACATGCATGATCATGTGTCCGCCAGGATGAGTGTCTTGGAGAGTGCTACGGCCGACGGAGGCGCGCGAACGTCGCTCCATCGTTTCTCCCCGACATCACCGGAACGGAATTCCTTCCCGTCGCTCTGGTTTCGCCGCTACCACGGCTGCTTCTCGTCAGCGCCCAGAAGGTGCATAGGGACGTCTGCGCGGCAAGACGTGCCGCTCGGCGGGCTGGAGCCGCCGGCCGTGGGGGTGGGCTGCTTTTCCGGGCGGCCGGTGGCTTTAGATCTAGGGATCATGCCTTCCCGGGGAAGGGCACGGTCTCGGGTGGAGGTGTGAGCACCGGTTCGCCGTGGGTGTTGGTGGCGCGGAGGGCGAGGGCGGCGGCGGCGAGCATGGCGATGCTGCAGGCGAGCAGGGCGCGTTGGAATCCGGAGGTCAGGGCCGCGTGGACGGGGGCGTGGGTGGCGAGCAGGCGATGGGCGCGGGAGGTTGAGACGGCGGAGAAGATGGCGATCCCGAGCGCACCGCCGAGCCAGGTCGATGTGTTGATCAGGGCGGCGGCGAGCCCGGCCTTGTCTGGCGGCACGCCGGCTTGGGCGGCTGTCGTCACGCCGACGAACACGGCGCCGAGGCCGGCGCTCATGATCAGCAGGCCGGGCAGCAGGTCGCTGAGGTAGGAGCCGTGCACCGGGAGGCGGGACAGCCAGAAGGTGCCGCCGGCGCCCAGCAGCGCGCCCGCGACGATGATCGGCCGCGTGCCGGTTCGGGCGAAGAGCTGTGAGGCGATCCCGGAGGAGATCGCGACACCGAGGGTCGTTGGAATGTACGCGGCGCCGGCTTGGAGCCGGGAGAAGCCGAGCACGTTCTGCATGTACAGGGTGAGGAAGAAGAACATCGCGTAGAAGCCGGCCATTGCGGTCACCTGGGTCAGGTCGGCGGCGGCGAGTCCGTTGATCCGCAGGATGGAGAAGGGGAACAGCGGATTGCGGTGACGCGCCTCGTTGACGGCGAACGCGGCGAGCAGCGCGGCCGCGCCGGCGAGCTCGGCGATCGTGCGCGTGTTGTCCCAGCCGATGTCGGGCGCTTTGACGAGCGCGTAGATCAAAAGCAGCATTCCGCTGGTCGCTAGTAGCGCGCCGAGGGCATCGAAGTTCGCCAGGCGGGGGCGGTGCCGTTCGCCGGCGAGGAGTCGGAGGGCGACGATCAGATCGAGTGCGCAGACGGGCAGGTTGACGAAGAACACCCATCGCCAGCCCGGTCCCCCGGAGAGTACGCCGCCGAGGAACACGCCCACGGCGGAGGCCAGGCCCGCTGTCCCGCCCCATGCGCCGAGCGCCTTGTTGCGATCGCTGCCCTCGGTGAATGAGGTGGTGAGGATCGACAGCGCGGCGGGGATCATCATCGCTGCCCCGGTCCCCTGCGCCAGTCGTGCGCCGATGAGCATCCCCTCGCTGCCTGCGAGCCCGCCGGTCAGCGAAGCGAGTGCGAATAGCGATGTGCCGGAGACGAGCAGTCGCCGGCGTCCGATCAGGTCCGCGGCGCGACCGCCGAGCAGCATGAAGCCGCCGTAGGTGAGCAGATAGCCGCTGAGCACCCACTGCAGGCTCTGGATCGAGAAGTGGAGGCTGTGCCGGATCGAGGGAAGCGCGACATTCACGATCGACGCGTCGACGAAATCGAGGAGTGCGACGCCGCACAGGAACGCCAGTGTGAGCTTGCCGCGCCGGGTGGCGAGGAACGATGGTTCAGCGGACATGCGGAAGACCTCCTCCGAAGCTTTTGGGTCGGACTCTACTGCTGAGTAAGTGAGTTAACTAACTTAGCACAACGGGGCCAAAGTCCCGGACGCGCTACGATTAGTGCGATGACTGACTTGGTCGGAGTGGAACGACGCGACGGTCACGGAGCGCGGTCAGCCGTCGGCAAGCGCGAGCGCCTGATCGACGGTGCGCGTCAGGTGCTGCACGCGCAGGGTGTGGAGAGCACGACCCTGGCCGACATCGCCAAAGCTGCCGATGTCCCGGTCGGCAACGTCTACTACTACTTCAAGACCAAGGACGATCTCGTCCAGGCGGCGATCGCCGCGCACGCCGACGAGGTCGCGAACACGCTGGCCGCGCTCGAGCACCACCGGACGCCCAAGGCGCGGCTGAAGGCGCTCATCCGCATGCTCACTGAGCAGCGAGAGCTGACGTCCCGCTACGGCTGCCCGCAGGGGAGCCTCTGCTCCGAGCTGGACAAGCGAGACGATGAGCTGGGTCGCTCGTGTGCGCAGCTGATGAAGCTGCCGATCGAATGGGCAGAGCGACAGTTCGGCGCGATGGGACGGCGCGACGCCCGAGAGCTCGCGGTCGCGCTGATCGCCTCCTACCAGGGCATCGCCCTACTCACCAACACCTTCCGCGATCCCGAGCTGATGACCCGCGAGGCACGGCGGCTCGAGCGCTGGGTCGATTCGCTCAACTAGGTCAAACTCGGCCCTCCGCAGCGTCAAACGCAATAGTGACGCACCCGGACGCGATCACCGCCACATACCTCGAAGCGCTCGAAGCACGCCAGCGCGACCGCGTTAGCTCCCGCGCCGCCCCGAACCCGGCGAGCGCTTCGGCCACCCAGACGGTCGTGCTGCTGAGTTAGCCATCCGGTGCTCCTCGGAGGCTGAGAGGTGGAGTGCGCGCGTCTCGCCGGTGCGAGCGCGAGGCGCCCTGCGTTCGTTTCCGATGCACAGTCCTGACTCGGCAGCCGAAGCTCTACTGCGGTAACGAGGTAGCAGCAGCCGAGGAGATGACTCTCGATTTGGATGGCTTGGGCGCAGCGATGCCCGGCCTGCCCGCGGATCCCGAGAGCGCTGCGTTTCCAATCAAGGCCAGAACCGCGGGGCCATCACCGGCCGGGCGATGGGGGGGCTATGCCCGCCGTCCTGCGCGCTCGTCGCGGCGCTCCCGGATCATCTGACGCGCGGCTATGTCGCTGATCGAGGTCGTGACCCAGATGATCAGCGTCGCGA
>JAFAXX010000177.1 GCA_019240655.1 Solirubrobacterales bacterium | reverse complement strand
TGATCGAGGTGCATGGGACGATCGCCCATTCGTCGTGCCTGCGCTGCGGCGAGCGCTATCCGTTGGCCGAGGTCCGGGCCCGGCAGGCGGCCGACCCCGGCGGGGTCCCGCGCTGCCGGTGCGGCCGCCCGCTCAAGCCGGACGTCGTCCTGTTCGGCGAGTACCTCCCGGTGCAGGCGCTGGCGCGGGCGCAGGCGCTGGCGGCGGCCGCTGACCTGATGCTCTGCATCGGCTCCTCGCTCGAGGTCTATCCGGTCTCTGACCTGCCGTTGGCGACGCTCGCCGCCGGGGGGCGGATCGCGATCCTCACCAGGGGTCCGACGCCGCTCGACCGGCGCGCCGCGGTGCGGATGCGCGGCGACATCGTCGACGACCTGACCGCGGTGCTGGCGGCGCTCGCGCTCGAGGGCGAGCCCGAAGTCAGGCACCCGCCGCCGCGCGGGCCCTGAGCGCGGCCTCGATCCGCGCCAGCGCGGACGCCACCGTCTCGAGCTCGGGCGCGCTCAGGCGCCGGGCCATGGCCGCGTGGGCGACCGTGGCGACCCGCGCGCGGCGATCGCGCAGCTCCTGCAACCGCCCGGCGAGCGCCGGGGCGCGGGGATCGCCGGCGAGCTCGGCCACGGCGGCGTCGAGGGCGATCAGCAGCTGCAGGGCGGCCTCGCGGTCGTGGCCCTGATCGAGGTCGAGCCGGGCGCGCAGGGCGAGCTCCTCGCACACGAGCGGGCGCGCGCGCCCGCCGAGGATCGCCGCCAGCCGCGCCTCGGGGGCGAGCGCCCGGACGCGGCGCCGCCGCGGCGGCGAGGCGATGAGCTCCCGGGCGGCGCTCCAGTGACCGTCGGCGACCTGCTCGCCCGCGCCGACGCCGACGCGGGCGGCGATCGCCTGCGCGCGGCTGACCGGCCGGGCGTACGCGTCGCCGGCGGCCAGCCGGTGGGCCCGCAGCGCTCGGTTGAGGATCGCCACCGCCTCCGTCAGCTCCGCCTCGCCGGCACGCCGGAGCCACGCCTGCGCCGGCTCGCCCGGCGCGAGCGGCTCGCCGACGTCGATGACCGTGGCCCGAGCGGTGCTCACCGGGGTGGGCGGCGCCTCCGGCGGGGACGCGCCCCGGCGCCGAGCCGAAAGCCGGCGGCGCTCCGGGGCGCCGAGCGTGGCCAGCACGAGCACGTGAGAGGGCGCGTCGCCGCTGCCCGCGCCCTCCGGCCGGAGCAGATACCGGCCGTCGGGCGGTCCGAGCGCCCACGGGAACTCCAGCTGACCGAAGCGAAACAGCGGCGCGATCGGCGGCCTCTCAGCGGCCGGAGACCTTGATCGCGTAGCGGCTGGGGGAGATCGGGACGACCGGCTCGGGAATCTGGTTGAGGCGGTCGATCAGCTGGATCCACTGGTTCGGCTGCAGTGCGCTGGTGATCTCCGCCGAAAGCCTCTTGTTCTGCCCGTACAGCGGCGTGAACGCGATCTGGATGCGGTCGGCGTGGTCGGGCAGCGACAGCGTGTTGGACTGGCCCTTGTAGCTCATCAGCGAGACGATCTCGTCAGGCTTCATCGCGCCCTGAAGCGTGAGTAGCCGGCGAATCGTCATGTCGGTCACCGAGCCGGGGCCCTGGTGGCCGGACACCGGGATGTTGTTGATGGCCGAGATGTCGACCGAGCTGCCGGTGGCGCCGGCCGCGTCGACGCCCGTGGTCGTGGTCAGGCTGTGGCCGCACTCGAGGCCGCTGACCGTCGGGTCGAGGCCGGAGGCGGCGAGGAACTCGACCGTGGCCAGGACCCGGCGGTCGATTAGGCCGGCCTGGATGTCGCGCCGTCCGCACGCGTAGATCTGGACCCGCGGGTCGGCCAGGATGCGATCGGTCAGCTGTTGCTTGGACATCAACAGCACCTGCCCGACCGACGGGTTCTTGGCGTTCGGGCCGAAGAACGGATCGGCCCCCGCCGCCCGGTACACCGCGGTGGCCGCGAGCAGCTTCCAGCCGTCGAGGATCGGCTTCGGATCGATGTAGGGCGCGTTCTTGCCGGCCGGGCGAATCAGGAAGTCGAGGTGCGAGGCGTCGGTCGGGGTGCCGGCGCCGACGCGCCCGATGATCGTGCCCGCCACGACGATCGCGCCCGGCTCGAGCGGCTTCAGCGTGTACTGATTGCGGGCGAGGTGAAGGACGTCGGAGAAGTAGTTGCCGAAGCTCGTGATCTGCGGCGCGGTGCTCTTGATCTGCCGGTCGCCGCCGGCGGCGAACGACGCCGGCCGCGAGGGATAGGCGAACAGCCGCTCCTTGGCCATCGGGGCGGTGATCGTGTTGGCGGCCGGGTGAGGGCTCACCGGCAGGGACCTCGCGGCCGACTGTGCCTCCTGGCTGGCCTTCCCCGAGCTCACCGTGGGGGCGTTCGGCTGCGTGCCCGCGGTGGCCGGACGGGTCGGCGCGGCCGCCTTGGTCGGGAGCGACAGTTGCCTGGCGATCTCGGCCGCGGTCACCTTCTGCACCTTGGGGACCGGGTACAGGCTCGGGATCGACCCCAGCTGCGCGTACGTGTAGACGTTGCCGGTGGCGTCCTGGAGCTCGATGTAGTTGCCGAACCGGTGAGTGTGGCCGACCGCGACGATCTTGCCGTCGTTGACGGCGATCACCGGTGAGGAGCGCTTGGCGTGGATCGAGACCGCGGTGCTGTTCGGGTCCGACTCCACCGGGATCGCGGCGTTGGCGGCGCCAACCTTGGTCGTGGCCAGCTGCTGGACCGCGTCGTCGGCGTACTTGGCCGGCGCGGCGACCGGGAAATGGCCCTCGACGAGCCCGGCCAGCGCCCCGACCAGCTGATCCGGCATGCCGCCGATCAGCTTCGCGCGAAGCAGCACCGACTGCACGTACCAGGAGGCGTGGTTGTAGGCGTAGATCGCGCCGGCGAGGTTCGTCGACGCGCCGGCGGCCTGGATGTACCTGGCCGCGGTGAAGATCGCGTCGACCGGGTTGTAGGGATCGGCGACGCCGTCGCCGTTGGCGTCGACGCGCCACTGTGTCCAGGTCGAGGGCAGGAACTGCATCCAGCCGACGGCGCCCGCGGTCGAGACCGAGAGGTTGCGGCCGTAGTCGGTCTCGACCTCGTTGATCGCGGCGAGCACCTGCCACGGCACGTCGTACTCGATCCCCGCGGCCTGGTAGATCGGAAGCAGGAAGGGGGGGATTCGGAACGAGTCGATGAAGAAGTTCGGCACCCCGACCGGCGCGCTGGGGAGGGTGAACGAGAAGGCGGGATTGGCCAGCGCCGGCGCGGTGGACGTGGTGCCGGTGCTCGTGGTGGTGGTACTCGGCGTGGCCTGAGGCTGGGGCGCCGACTTAGGCTTCGGCTTGGCGGCTGGCTTCGACTTCGGCTTGCGCTTCGAGCGCTTCGGCTTCGGCTTCGGATTCGCGGGCTTCGATTGCGGCGAGGAGGAGGGCTTGCCCTTGCCGCCCGGCTTCTTCGGCGTGGTGCTCGCGCCGGTGGTCGTCGTGGTGGTGCCGGTGGTGGTCGTCGACGTCGAAGTCGACGACGTCGTCGTCGTCGTGGTGCTGCTGGTGCTGGTGCTCGTGCTGGTGCTGCTCGTCGAAGTCGTGGGTGTGGTCGTCGAGGTCGTCGGCGTGGTCGTCGATGTAGTGGGCGTGGTGGTGCTCGTGCCCGTCGTGGTCGTGGTGCCGGCGGTGATGATGGTCGTGCCGGATGGGCAGGACTCGGTGACCGTCTTCGGCGGCTCGGGCAGGTTGAACGTCGCCTGCGCTTCCGCCAGCGTGCTCGGCAGCGCCGTGGACGGGAGCTGGAAGTGAAGCGTCTGGCCGGTGTTCAGCACGACGGTGATCGTGCAGTTGGCGGCGGAGAGCGCCGGCAGCGCGAGCACCCCGGACGTGGCGAACACCACGCCGGCGGTCAGGGCGGCCACCTTCAGCTTCGAACGTCTCACCACGGTTGCCTTACGTCCTCAGGGCGAGGTGCGGCGATGGTCGAGGGTCAAGCTACTGACTGAACCTGAGCTTTTCAACGCGGAACACGGGCGGTTCGAACTGGGTGGGTGAGGTTCGGTGGCAGTGGGTGAGCTTCCGGTCGACTTCGGGGGCCCCCGAGCCTTCCCGAGCACATCGGGGGCGTCCCATCTGGACTGTAGCTCGCGGCCGGTGTGGGCTTGGGCAGGCCGCCTCTCACCCTCGATCCCAGCCTGAGCCTGGGCCACCGCGTCGCGTCGCGCTATCGTCGAGCCGGGTTACTGACGACCACGAAGGTGAGACACGGTGAATGACGACAAGGGCTTGCGGGAGCGTGTGACGCGGCAGGGCGAGGAGACGATCGGCAAGCTGGCGCAGGACCTGCTCGAGAACCCGATGATCGCGCGCGCAGTGGCGGCGGCGTTCGAGACGCGCGAGCGGGCCACCCGGGCCCAGGAAGTCGCGATGGGCGCGCTCAACCTGCCGTCGGCCAGCGACCTCGAGCGCCTCACGCGCCGGCTGCGGTCGGTCTCCCAGCGCCTCGAGGCGCTCGAGGACGGGCTCGACCGCGTTGAGCAGCGGCTCGACGGCGTCGGCCAGGTCGGGGCGCTCGAGCGGCGGCTGACGGCGATCGAGGAATCGCTCACGCGCATCGAGGCGAGCGTCGGCGGCCCGCGACGTCGCCCGCGCGCTCAGCGCAGCGCCGGCGACTCCGTTAGCGCCTGAAGCGCCGCGGCGCCCATCCGCCGCTCGGCCTCCCGGAGCGCCTCCGGTCCGATCCGAGCCCTCGCCGGCCGGATGACGTCCGAGACGACGAGGACCGTCGCCGCGTCGAATCCTCGCCGCTGCGCCAGCGCGAACAGCGTGGCCGCCTCCATCTCGACAACCTGGGCACCGGCGGCGATCCAGCCGGCCTCGACCCCCTCGCGATCGTCGTAGAACAGGTCGGTCGAGACCGTGGTCACGGGCCGCAGCTCGGGCATCGCGGCAACCAGCGGCGCGCTGGCGGCGACCGCGCCGCGTGCGCCGAGAGCCTGGCTGGCGCCATCGGCGGCGAGCGCCTCGGTCGCGGTGACGATCTCCCCGAGCTCGAGCGCCGGGTCCAGCGCGCCGCAGGTGCCCACCCGGATCATCCGGCCCGCGCCGAGATCGGCGAGCTCGGAGATGACGATCGCGGCGCTCGGGCCCCCCATCCCCGTGCTCTGGATGGTGAGCGGCTGTCCGTCGGCCGCGGCGCCGGTGTAGCCCCACAGCCCGCGGTTGTGGTTGAACATCTTCGGCGCCTCGAGCAGCGACTGGGCGAGGAGCAGGGCTCGCCCCGGGTCGCCGGGAAGCAGCACGCGCTCGGCCAGCGGCGCGGTGGGGTGCAGGTGGATCACCGGCGCGAGCTTAGAGCCATTGACAGATCGCGCGATCGCGAGTAGACCTACGGCGACGACTCAAGGCAACAGACCGGAGCGTGCGCGGGCGGCCGGCAACCCGGAGCGCGCGCGCGAGGCGCCGCCGGAACCGTGACGAGCGCCAACGGTCGACGCAGCGGGCCGTATCGCCCGCAGGCGACGGGGCCTCGCTCTCAACGGGGTCCCGTCGCTGATGCCGGCGGCGCGCTCGCGGCAGACTGACGGGCGTGTCGAGCCACGGCGTCAGCACCCCTGTCCGGTCTGGTCACGCGCTTTCCCTCCCGGAAGCCGCCGAGCGCGCCGGGGTGCCGCCGGGCACCCTGCGCCGGTGGGCCCGGCAGGGGGTGATCCCGGGCTACGACGGGTCGTGGTCGACCGCGGCCGTGGCCCACGCCCGGATCGTCGCGCGCCTGCGCGAGCGCGGGCACCCCCTCGCCGAGATCCGCCGGGCCGGCAAGGAGGGGCGGCTCGCCTTCGGCTACGTCGAGGAGCTGTTTCCACCGGACGCCGAGACCTTCACGCTCGCGCGGGCGGCCGAGGAGACGGGGCTCGAGCCGGCGCTGATCGAGCGGATCATCGCGACGGTGGGTATCGCCGGGCTCGAAGCGCGGGCTATCTCCGGCGACGAGCTGAGGCTCCTGCGCTACGTGGCCGCGGTGCTCGACGCCGGCCTGCCGCTGGTCGCCACGCTGCAGCTGATCCGGGTCTACGGCCAGGCGGTGGCGCAGATCGCCGACGCCGAGGTGCGGCTGTTTCACCTCTACGTGCACGAGCCGCTGATGCGTTCGGGGGCGACCGGCCTCGAGACCGCCGACGAGATGCTCTCGCTGACCCGCGAGCTCCTCCCGCTGGCCTCGCCGGTGATGGATCGCATGCATCGGCGCTACCTCAAGCACTTCCTCGAGCAGGACGTCGTCGGCCACATGGAGTCCGACCTCGAAGACGGCGTGCTCGGGATCGGGCGGCTGCGGGTGGCGATCGCCTTCGCCGACCTCGCCGGCTACACCCGGCTGACCGAGGAGGCGGGCGAGCTCGAGGCCGTCGATGCCGTCGAGCGATTCGTCGACGCCGTTCAGAGCACCCTCCCCGACGACGCGCGCGTAATCAAGACGATCGGCGACGAGGTGATGATCGTCGGCGCCGACAGCTCGACGCTGGCCGAGTGGGCGGTCGCGTTCCAGCGCCGCCACGCCGAGCGCCCGGTGCCGCGGATCGCCGTGCACTCGGGGGAGGTGCTCTACCGCGACGGCGACTATTACGGGCGCAACGTCAACATCGCCGCCCGAGTGGCGGCCCGGTCGGCCGGCGGGGAGGTGCTGGTGACGCGCCCGGTGGTCGAGCACAGCGGTGCCGCCCTGCGCTTCGAGCGGATCGGCGAGGTCCGGCTGAAGGGCTTTAGCGAGTCGACCGAGATCTTCCTCGCGCGCCCGCAGGAGGACGCGTGACGCGGGCGCGCGTGAGCATGATCGAGCTGATCGAGCGGGTGAGCGCGGACGGCCTGCTCAGCCGAGGCCACCCCGTTGTGGTGATGGTGTCCGGCGGGCGCGACTCTACGTGCCTGCTCGACCTGGCGGCGCGGGTGGCCGGCGCCGAGGCACTCACCGCCCTGCACGTCAACTACGGGCTGCGCGACGCCGCGGACGCGGACGAGCGCCACTGCCTGGAGCTGTGCCGGAGGCTCGGCATCCGCCTGGACGTGCGCCGGCCCGGCCGGCCGGCGCGCGGCAACCTGCAGGCGTGGGCGCGGGAGGTGCGCTACGAGGCCGCGCTGGAGAGCGGGATCGACGTGGCCACCGGCCACACCCGCACCGATCAGCTCGAGACGATCCTCTACCGCCTCGCCTCCTCGCCGAGTCGTCGCGCCCTGTACGGCATGACCGCGCGCGAAGGGCTCATCATCCGCCCGCTGCTCGCCTTCTCGCGCGAGGAGACCGCGGCGTACTGCCGCGAGCGGCGGCTGCCCTGGCGCGAGGACGCCGGCAACGACACGCCGGCGTTCGCCCGCAACCGGATTCGCCGCGACCTCGTGCCGGCGCTCATGGCCGTGCATCCGGCCGCGGAGGGGAACGTGCTCGCCCTGGCCGACGTGCTTCGCGCGGAGGGGGACGTGCTCGACTCGCTGGTCGACGAAGCCCTCACGGGACGGCCGCGGATCGAGCTCGCGCGGTTGCGCGCGCTCCCGCTCGCGCTCCAGCGCCTCGTGGTGCAACGGCTGGCCGACGACGCCGCGGGCGGGCTGGCGCCCGGCGCCGCGCGGCGGGCCGGCGAGGTGGCGTCACTGGGTGAGCGGGGAACCGCCGAGCTCGAGATCGGAAACGGACTGCGCGCGGTGGCCGAGTACGGCGTGCTCAGGATCGAGCCGCTGGGAGACCGGCCGGCCCCCGCGGCCGTGAGGCTGTCGATCCCCGGTGAGGTCAGCTTCGGGGAGTATGAGGTGGTGTGCGAGCTCGGGCCGCCGGCTCGGGGCGAGGGCGTGCTCGACCGGGCAAAGCTCGGCGACGCGCTGCTCGTCCGGGCGTGGCGAGCCGGCGACCGGATGGCCCCGCTCGGGCTTCGGGGCAGCAAGAGCCTCCAGGACCTATTCACCTCCCGTCGGGTGCCGCGGCGCGAGCGGGCGTCGGTGCCGGTGGTCGAGGCGGCCGGCGGCGAGATCGCCTGGGTGGCGGGGGTCGCCACCTCCGATCGCTTTAAGGTCACCGAGCGCACCGAGCACACGGCTCGCCTGATGGCGCGGCGGCCACGCCACGGGGCGCGCGTCAGCGCGCCCTCTTAGACTGATCCTCACCGTGGAAGGCGACGACGCGATCGGGGACATCCTCGTCCCGGCCGAGGACCTCGAGCGCCGAGTCCGCGAGCTCGCCCGGGAGGTCTCGCGCGACTACGCGGGCAAGGACCTCGTGCTGGTCGGCGTCCTCAAGGGCGCGGTGTTCTTCCTCTCGGACCTGATGCGCAACCTCGACGTTCCGTGCGAGGTCGACTTCATGGCGGTGGCGTCCTACGGCTCGGCGACCAAGTCCTCCGGCGTGGTCCGGATCCTCAAGGACCTCGACGCGGTGATCGAGGGACGCGACGTGCTGATCGTCGAGGACATCGTCGACTCCGGCCTGACCCTGCAATACCTGTTGCGCAACCTGGCCGGCCGCAACCCCCGCTCGCTCGAGGTCTGTGCCCTGCTGGTCAAGCCCGAGCGCCGGGAGGTCGATCTCCACGCTCGTTACGTCGGCTTCGAGATCCCCAACCGGTTCGCGATAGGCTACGGGCTCGACTTCGACGAGCGCTACCGTGGCCTGCCCTACGTGGCGGCGCTCAAGGAATGACGCCCGGCTCGACCAGCGGCCAGACGGCTTAAAGGTAGCTGCTACGCTTGCCAATTCCGGCATGCAGCCGATGCGCAGAAACCACGGGGTCCCGTCATGAGCAGGTTTTTCAAGAGCGCCGCCTTCCCGATCCTGATCGTGGTCGTGCTGGCGTTCTTCGCCCAGAAGCTGATCGGCAACGGGAACAAGGCGCCGAAGCAGACGTTCGGCAACATGATCCAGCAGATCGACACCGGTCAGGTCAAGTCGATCACGCTCGATCAGAAGAACAACAGCGCGACGGTGACGCTGCTGCCCCAGTACGGCGGTCAGAAGTACTCCGTCGGCTATCCGGACAGCTACGCGCCGGCGCTGATCAACCGGGCCTACGCCAAGATCGGTCCCGCGGGCGTGGACGTCGAGAGCAAGTCCTCGAACGCGTGGCTCTCGCTGCTGACCTACATCCTGCCGTTCGTGATCTTCATCGGCTTCTGGATCTTCCTGATGAACCAGGTCCAGGGCGGCGGCTCGAAGGTGATGTCGTTCGGCAAGTCTCGGGCCAAGCGACTGTCGGTCGACTCGCCGAAGATCACCTTCCGTGACGTGGCCGGCGTGGATGAGGCGGTCGAGGAACTGCACGAGATCAAGGAGTTCCTCGAGAACCCGAAGAAGTTCCAGGCGTTGGGCGCGCGCATCCCCAAGGGAGTGCTCCTGTACGGGCCCCCCGGGACGGGCAAGACGCTGCTGGCCCGCGCGGTCGCCGGCGAGGCGGGCGTGCCGTTCTTCTCGATCAGCGGGTCCGACTTCGTCGAGATGTTCGTCGGCGTCGGCGCCTCGCGCGTGCGCGACCTGTTCGAGCAGGCCAAGCAGAACTCGCCGTGCATCATCTTCATGGACGAGATCGACGCCGTCGGCCGGCATCGCGGCGCCGGCCTCGGGGGCGGACACGACGAGCGCGAGCAAACGCTCAACCAGCTGCTGGTCGAGATGGACGGCTTTGAGATGAAGGACAACATCATCCTGATTGCCGCGACGAACCGGCCCGACATCCTCGATCCGGCGCTGCTGCGCCCCGGCCGGTTCGATCGCCAGATCGTCGTCGACCGTCCCGACCGGACCGGCCGCAAGAAGATCCTTGAGGTCCACACCCGCGGCAAGCCGCTGGCGCGGGAGATCGACGTCGATGCGCTGGCCGGGCAGACCCCCGGGTTCACCGGCGCGGATCTGAGCAATCTGGTCAACGAGGCCGCCTTGCTGGCCGCCCGCACCGGCAAGCGCGAGATCACCCAGGTCGAGCTCGAAGAGGGAATCATGCGGGTGATCGCCGGTCCGGAGAAGAAGACTCGGGTGATGTCCGGCAAGGAGCGGCGGATCACCGCCTACCACGAGATGGGCCATGCGATCGTCGGCCACTTCCTGCCCAACAGCGATCCGGTGCACAAGATCTCGGTGATCTCGCGGGGGCAGGCGCTCGGGTACACGATCTCGCTGCCCTCAGAGGACAAGTTCCTCACCACCCGCGCCGAGCTGCAGGACACGATGGCGATGTCCCTGGGCGGCCGAGCCGCCGAGGAGATCGTCTTCGGGGAAGTGACCACCGGCGCCTCCAACGACCT
>JAFAXX010000077.1 GCA_019240655.1 Solirubrobacterales bacterium | reverse complement strand
CCGACGACGGCCCGTGGAACTACACGCGCCGCTACCTCGATGACTCGCTGGTGCTCGAGACCGCGCTCCACGGCCCCGGCGGCGAGGCACGCATCCTCGACTGCTTCACGGTGCGCGAAGAGGCGCGGGCCACCCCGGCCCGTCAGATCCTGCGGGTGGTCGAGGGCGTGCGGGGAGCGGTCGAGCTCGAGCTGAAGGTGGCGCCGCGCTTCGACTACGGCCAGGTGCGGCCGTGGATCCGCCGCCACGGCCATCGGTTGCACAGCGCGATGGGCGGCGACGATGCGCTGCTCGTCTGGTGCGAGGCCGAGCTGCACGAGGATCCCACGCACGAGCTCGTGGCACGCATCTCGGTCCCCGCCGGTGAGCGCTTGCGCCTGGTGCTCACCTACTGCCCGCCCGAGCTCGTCGACGCCGGGCCGCCGGAGGAACCAGACGCCGAATCGCTCGATCGCCGCCTCGAGGAGACCGTGCGGTGGTGGCGGGAATGGGCGGCCCAGCTCAGCCTCGGCACCCGCGACGAGCCGAGCGCGCGCCAGTCCGGGCTCGTGCTGAAGGCCCTGACCCACGAGCCGACGGGTGCGATCGTGGCCGCGCCGACCACGTCGCTGCCCGAGGTCGAGGGGGGCGAGCGCAACTGGGACTACCGGTTTGCCTGGGTGCGCGACGCGAGCTTCAGCTCCCGTTCGTTCGCCGAGCTCGGCGCCGTGCGCGAGGCCGATGCGTTCCGAGCCTTCGTCATGCGCTCCGCGGCCGGGCACGCCGAGGACCTCCAGGTGCTCTACGGCGCGGGCGGCGAGCGGCGGATCCGGGGCGAGGTTCTCGACGGGCTCGAGGGCTGGCGGCGCTCCGCGCCGGTGCACTCGGGCAA
Source organism: Solirubrobacterales bacterium (assembly GCA_019240655.1). Taxonomy (GTDB): domain Bacteria; phylum Actinomycetota; class Thermoleophilia; order Solirubrobacterales; family Solirubrobacteraceae; genus Palsa-465. The sequence continues at coordinate 34,929 of JAFAXX010000077.1, read as the reverse complement.
CGACGCGACGCGCCAGCAGCAGCTCGACGCCTACGGGGAGCTGGTCAACCTGACCTGGCGATGGCATCGCCGCGGCCACTCGCCGACCGACGACGACTGGCGCTTTCTGGTCTCGCTGATCGACCACGCCGCCGAGCAGTGGTCCCGGCCGGACCACGGCGTCTGGGAGTGGCCGGGTGAGCCCGAGCATTTCGTGCATTCCAAGGTGATGTGCTGGGCCGCGCTCGACCGGGGGCTGCGGCTGGCCGACGAGTGCATGCGCCGCGCCCCCACCCGGCGCTGGAAGCGCGCGCGGGACGATGCTCGCGCGGCGATCGAGAAGCGCGGCTACGACGCCAAGCGCGGCGTCTTCGTGCAGGCGTTCGACCGCCCGGAGCTCGATGCCGCGCTGCTTCTGCTGCCGACGGTGGAGTTCGTGGCGTGGGACGACGAGCGGATGGTGCGCACGGTCGACGCCGTTCAGGAAGAGCTCGAGGCGGGTGACGGGCTGCTCTACCGCTACACCCGGGACGACGGGCTGCCCGGACGCGAGGGCGCGTTCCTGTGCTGCTCGTTCTGGCTGGTCGAGTGCCTGGCCCGGATCGACCGGCTGAGCGAGGCTCGGGCGGTGTTCGACCAGTCGACCGCGCGGGCCAACGAGCTCGGCCTGTTCTCCGAGGAGATCGACCCGAAAAGCGGCGAGCTGCTCGGGAACTTTCCCCAGGCGCTGACCCATCTCGCCCACATCGACGCCGCCGTCGCGCTGGCCGAGGTCGAACGCGCGTTGTAGGCGCGCTGACGTTCGGCCGTTAGTGATCTTGGCGCCCGGGTACCTGCGCAGGGACACTTACTGACGGCCAGACTCGAAGCGAAAGCGAGACCGATGAGCGACACGGTCGGCGACTATCTCCTGAACCGCCTCAGCACCTGGGGCGTGCGGCGAATCTACGGCTACCCGGGCGACGGCATCAACGGGATCATGGGCGCGTTCTCGCGCTCCAGCGACGGCGAGCGGCCCGAGTTCATCCAGGTGCGCCACGAGGAGATGGCCGCGTTCATGGCCTGCGCGCACGCGAAGTTCACCGGCGAGGTGGGTGTCTGCATGGCCACCAGCGGCCCGGGCGCGATCCACCTGCTGAACGGCCTCTACGACGCCAAGCTTGACCACCACCCGGTGGTGGCGATCGTCGGCCAGCAGGCCCGCGCCGGACTCGGCGGCAACTATCAGCAGGAAGTCGACCTGAACACGCTGTTCAAGGACGTGGCCCACGAGTTCGTCGAGGTCGCGATGTCGCCCACCCAGATTCGCCATCTGATCGACCGGGCGATGCGGATCGCGCTGGCCGAGCGCACCGTGACCGCGATCATCATCCCCAACGACGTCCAGGAAGCCGAGGCGGTACCCGAGCCGCCGCACGCCCACGGCACGGTGCACTCGGGCCCGGGCTACGTGGCGCCGCGGATCGTCCCCGCCGAGGCCGACCTCGACCGCGCGGCGGCGGTGCTCAACGCCGGCCAGAAGGTGGCCATGCTGGTCGGGGCGGGCGCGCTGCACGCGAGTCGCGAGGTGGTCGAGGTGGCCGAGACGCTGGGCGCCGGCGTGGCCAAGGCGCTGCTCGGCAAGGCCGCCCTGCCCGACGACCTGCCGTTCGTGACCGGCTCGATCGGCCTGCTGGGGACTAAGCCGAGCTGGGACCTGATGATGGAGTGCGACACGCTGCTGATGGTCGGCTCGAGCTTCCCGTACTCGGAGTTCCTGCCCGAGGAGGGGCAGGCCCGGGGCGTCCAGATCGACCACGACGGCAAGATGATCGGGATCCGCTACCCGATGGAGGTCAACCTGATCGGCGACAGCGCCGAGACGCTGCGCGCGCTGCTGCCGCGGCTCGAGCGCAAGCAGGATCGCTCCTGGCGCGAGCAGATCGAGGGCGGGGTGCGCGAGTGGTGGAACCTGATCGAGCAGCGGGCGCAGATGTCGGCCAACCCGATCAATCCCCAGCTGGTCTTCCACGAGCTATCCAAGCGCCTGCCCGACGGCGCCATCCTCACCTCGGACTCCGGGTCGGCGGCGAACTGGTACGCGCGGGACATCAAGATCCGCGAGGGCATGATGGGTTCGCTGTCCGGCACGCTGGCCACCATGGGCCCCGGCGTCCCGTACGCGATCGCGGCCAAGTTCGCGCATCCGCACCGCCCCGTGTTTGCGCTCGTCGGCGACGGTGCGATGCAGATGAACGGCCTGAACGAGCTGATCACTATCGCCAAGTACCGCCATCAGTGGGCCGACCAGCGCCTGTTCATCCTCGTGATCCACAACCGGGACCTGAACCAGGTCACCTGGGAGCAGCGGGCGATGGAGGGCGATCCGAAATTCGAGGGCTCCCAGGACCTGCCCGACTTCCCCTATGCCCAGTACGCCGAGCTGGTCGGACTCAGGGGCATCCGGGTCGACGCGCCCGACCAGGTCGGCGCCGCCTGGGATCAGGCTCTGGCCGCCGACCGACCGGTCGTGCTCGAGGCCGTGACCGACCCCGAGGTGCCGCCGCTGCCGCCGCACATCACGATCGAGCAGGCCAAGGCGCTCGGCTCGGCGCTCATCAAAGGCGACCCGAACGCCCGGGACATCGTCAAGCAGTCGTTCAAGCAGAAGGTCGAAGAGTTCCTTCCGGGCCGATGACGAGTGCCGTCGCCTCTCGGCTCGAGGCTTCTGTCGACGAGCTCGAGGTCCGCGCCTACACCGTCCCCACCGACGCCCCGGAGGCCGACGGCACCCTGTCCTGGGACTCGACGACGATCGTCGTTGTCCACGCCGGCGCCGGCGGCGAGACCGGCGTCGGCTATACCTACGCCGATCTGGCCACAGCGAAGCTGATCGAGTCCAAGCTGGCCGGCGTGGTCCGCGGCCGCGAAGCGTTGAGCCCGCAGGCGGCCTGGATGGCGATGGTGGGGGCGATCCGGAACTCCGGCCGCCCGGGGATCTCCTCGATGGCGATCGCCGCGGTCGACCTCGCGCTGTGGGACCTCAAGGCGAGGCTGCTCGGGCTGCCGCTGTGCAAGCTGCTCGGCATGGCCAACGAGTCGGTGCCCGTGTACGGCTCCGGCGGCTTCACCGCGTATCCCCTCGCGCGCCTGACCGAGCAGCTCGGCGGCTGGGCGCAGCAGGGGATTCCTCGGGTCAAGATGAAGGTCGGCTCCTCGCCCGCCGAGGATCCCGGCCGGGTGATCGCCGCCCGGGAGACGGTCGGCCCGAACGTGGAGCTGTTCGTCGACGCCAACGGCGGCTACGCGCGCAAGCAGGCCCTGGCGCTGGCCGCGCGCTTCCGGGCCGACGCCGACGTCAGCTGGTTCGAGGAGCCGGTCTCTTCGGATGATCTCCCGGGACTGCGGCTGCTGCGGGACCGGGCGCCGGCCGGGATGGCGATCGCCGCCGGCGAGTACGGCTATGCCGCGCCGTACTTCCTGCGCATGCTCGACGCCGGCGCGGTCGACGTGCTTCAGGCCGACGTGACGCGCTGCGCCGGGATCACCGAGCTCCTGCGGGTGGACGGCCTGTGCCGGGCGCACTCCGTGCCGCTCTCGCTGCACTGCGGTCCGGCGATCCACCTGCATCCGGGGCTGGCGCTCCAGCAGCTCGTCCACCTGGAGTACTTCCACGACCACGTGCGGATCGAGCACCTGCTGTTCGACGGCGTCGTCGAGCCGCGCGACGGGGCGCTCTGGCCTGACCTGGATCGCCCGGGCAACGGGCTCGAGCTCAAGCCAAAGGAGGCCGAGCGATATGCGGCTTAGCCTGCCGATTCGCCGGACCACGCCGCCGGAGCGAGCCACCGGCCGGTGGTGGCGCAACGTGCGCTCGGGCCGGATGCAGCGCACACTGGCCGCCGCGACCGCGGCGAGCGCGCTGCCCCTGGGCCTCGAGGTCTACTTCGAGCACTTCCGCGGCTCGTTCGGCGACAAGTGGATGTGGACGCCGGTGGCGCTCTCGCCGGCGCTCACCGCGGCCGGCGTCGCCGGGTTCTGCTCGGAACGGGCGGCGAAGACGTGGCTGCCGGTGCTCTCGGCGCTCTACTGCCTGGACGGGCTCATCGGCGTGATCACTCACGTGCGCGGGGTGGCCCGCAAGCCCGGCGGCTTCGACGAGCCGCTGTTCAACGTCGTGATGGGACCGCCCCTGCTGGCGCCGGGGTCGCTGGCGATGGTCGGGGGGATGGGACTGGCGGCCGCGGCGTTCGGGCGCGAGCGCTGATGCCGGCCTACGACTTCCGGCGGGCCGAGCACCTGCCGAACCTCCGCCCCGAGGGCCGACCGCCCTCTCCCGAGGAGCTCCCGCGCCAGCGCAACGGGGTCACACCGCAGATGCATGGCCGCTACCCGGACTACAACGTGCTCGACGAGGCCGACCACTGGGACCCGGTGACCCGGCGGATGGTCTTCGAGCGGGTCGAGAAGCCGCCGCCGATCCGCTTCTTCACCGGCGCCGAGGCGGCCACGGTGCAGGTCTTCTGCGACCTCGTGCTGGCCCAGGACCGCGAGCCCAAGATCCCGGTGCTGAACATGGTCGACGCCAAGCTGTTCGCCGGCGAGCTCGACGGCTTCCGCTATGCCGACATGCCCGACGACCGGGAGACCTGGCGGCGCCTGCCCCGGGGCCTCGACGCCGCCGCGCGACAGCACGGCTGCCCGAACTTCGTCGACGCCTCCGAGGAGGTGCAGCGGAAGGTGATCGACGCTCTGGCCCACGGCGAGCTACACGGCGAGGTGTGGGATGAGCTGCCGCCGTCCAGGACCTGGAAGGTGGTGACGCGCGCGATCCTCAGCGCCTTCTATTCGCACCCGTGGGCGTGGAACGAGATCGGCTTCGGCGGCCCCGCGTACCCGCGCGGCTACGCCCGCTTCGGGCTCGGGCAGCGCGAGAGCTGGGAGGGCGCACCGGCGTTCGAGCGCGATCCGGTGAAGGACACCCAGGGATGAGCCGCGCGCACGAGGTCAGGACGCTTCTCCGGGGCGCGCTGCGCCCGCCCGAGAACGACTCGGCCTTCCTGCTCGACGTCCATCGCCGCGCCGTCTCGACCGAGCGGATGGCCCGCTACGACGACTCGCATGCCGTCGACCTGGTGATCGTAGGCGCCGGCGCCGGCGGCGGCACGCTGGCCCAGCGGCTGGCCCGCCGCGGGTGGAAGGTGGTCGTGCTCGAGTCCGGGCCGTTCTGGGACCCCGACGAGGACTGGGTCTCCGACGAGGCGGGCTCTCACCGGCTCTACTGGACCGACGAGCGCATCACCGGCGGCGAGGACCCGGTCGAGCTCGGCAAGAACAACTCCGGCCACGGCGTCGGCGGCTCGATGGTCCACTACGCCGGCTACTGTCCCCGCTTTCACCCCTCCGACTTCGAGGTCAGAACCCGCGACGGGGTGGGGGAGGACTGGCCGATCTCCTACTGGGAGCTGAAGCGCCACTACGAGCGGCTCGAGCTCGAGCTTCCCGTCTCGGGCGACTACTGGCCGTGGGGCGACCCGCACCGCTACCCGCACACCCCCCATCCGATCGCCGGCGGCGCGGAGGCAGCGGTCGGCGGCGCCGAGAAGCTCGGGATCATGATGAAGGTGGGCCCCGTGGGAATCACCAACGGGTCGTTCGGCAACCGGCCGCACTGCATCTACCGCGGCTTCTGCCTGCAGGGCTGCAAGGTCAACGCCAAGGCTTCACCGCTGGTCACGCACATCCCCGACGCGATCGCGCACGGGGCGGAGATCCGGGCCGACTGCATGGTCACCGCGGTCGAGCTCGACGACGCGAGCGGCCGGGTCACCGGCGTGCGCTACATCCACGACGGCAGCGAGCGGATGCAGTGGGCCGACGCCGTGGCGGTGGCCGGCTACTCGATCGAGACCCCGCGGCTCCTGCTCAACTCGACCTCGAAGCGCTTCCCCCACGGCCTGGCCAACCAGAACGACCAGGTCGGCCGGTGCGTGATGGTCCAGGGGGCGCCGCACGTCGCGGCGCGCTTCCCCGAGGAGGCCCGGATGTACAAGATGCCCCCGCCCGAGATCTCCTCCGAGCAGTTCTACGAGACCGACCCGGCTCGCGGGTTCGTGCGCGGCTTCGCGATCCAGACCGTTGGCCCGCTGCCGATCGAGCACGCCCAGCACGTGCTCGGCCACGGCCACTGGGGGCAGGCGCTGCGCGCGTACATGCGCGACTACAACCACTGGTACACGCTCGGGGTGCTGTGCGAGCTGCTGCCACTGCCCGAGAACCGAGTCACGGTGTCGAGCGAGGTCAAGGATCAGAACGGTATCCCGGTGGCCCGGATGGATTACTCCCAGTGCGAGAACGACCGCAAGAACATCGCCTTCGCCAAGCAGACCCTGAAGGACATCTACGAGGCGGGCGGCGCCCAGGACACGCTCATCACCGACCGCTATGCCCACCTGGTCGGCGGCTGCCGGATGGGCTCCGATCCGGAGCGCAGCGTGGTCGACTCCGACCACCGGGCGTGGGAGGTGCCGAACCTGTTCCTCGCCGACGGGAGCGTTATGCCGACCCAGGGGTCGGCCAACCCGGCGATCACGATCATGGCGCTGGCCTCGCGCCTGGCCGAGCGCCTCGACCTCAAGCGGCTCGACGGGCGCTCAGCCAGTTCGCGACGTTTTCCAGGTCGGAGACGAACTGCGCCATCGCCTCCTCGCGATCCTCGTCCTCTGCGCGCAGGATCGCGGACGGATGGGTCGTGATCGTCACCAGCTCGGCCAGGTCTGAGTCCATCGGGCGGCCGCGGTCGCGTCCGATCCGGACCTGCGAGCCGAGCAGCGCCTGCGCCGCGGTGGCGCCCAGGCACACGAGCACGAGCGGCCTCACGACCTCGAGCTCGGCATGCAGCCAGGGCAGGCAGGCGTTGATCTGCCAGCGGTCGGGCTTCTGGTGGATCCTCCGCTTGCCCCGGGCCCTGAAGCGGAAGTGCTTGACCACATTGGTGATGTAGGCGTCATCGCGCGGAATCCCGGCGCGCTCGAGGCCCTGATCGAGGACCCGGCCGGCGGGCCCCACGAATGGGTGGCCCTCGATGTCCTCGCGGTCGCCGGGCTGCTCGCCGACCAGCATCACCTCCGCGTCCTTCGCCCCCTCGCCGATCACCGCCTGGGTGGCGCCCTCCCACAGGTCGCAGGCCCGGCAGCCGGTGACCGCCTCGCTCAGCTTCGCCTGCGTGGCCCGGACGGGGACGGGCGCGGGGGGATATTCGAAGCTCATGCGATCGGCTTACCCGGGCCATGAAACCGGTACGCATCGGGTGCTCGGGCTGGATGTACGACGACTGGCGCGGGCGCCTGTATCCAGAAAAGGTGGCCAAGCGCCGCTGGCTCGAGGAGTACGCCCGGCACTTCGACACCGTCGAGGTGAACTCGACCTTCTACCGGCTGGCGAAGCGCTCCGGGGTCGAGGGGTGGGTGGCGCAGACCCCGCCGGAGTTCTGCTTCGCGGTCAAGGCGAGCCGCTACCTGACCCACATCCGCCGGCTGCTCGACATCGGCGAGGGGATCCGCCGCTTCTACGAGCCTTTGCAACCGATGATCGAGGCTGGGCGGCTCGGGCCGGTGCTGTGGCAGCTGCCGGAGAACTTCCACCGCGACGACGGGCGCTTGCAGGGCTGGCTTAGCCAGCTCCCGCCAGGGCGTCACACGATCGAGTTCCGCCATCCGAGCTGGTTCGCCGAGCCGGTGATGGCCGCGCTGCGCGGCCACGGGGTGGCCCTGGCCATCGGCGACCACCCCGAGCGGCCGTTTCAGACCTACGAGGCCACCGCGGGCTGGCGCTTCCTGCGCTTTCACTACGGCTCGCGCGGGCGGGCGGGGAACTACTCGGCTACCGAGATCGCCGCGTGGTCGGCCCGGATCGCCGACTGGCGCGCCGGGACCGACGTCTACGCGTACTTCAACAACGACTGGCGGGGGTTCGCCCCCGCCAACGCGCGGGCCCTGATCCACGCGCTGTGAGGGCGTGGCGAAAAAGTCCGGCCATCCCGCCAAAATTCGCCACGCCCGGCCGCTTGGGCCGCCCCGGCGGCCGCTCGAGCCCTGGGCGGGCGCCCCGGCCGCTCAGGCCCTGGGCGGGCGCACCGGCCGCCCGGCCGCTCGGGCCGTCCGAGCTGTCCGGGGCCGCCCTGGGGCCGCCCTGGGGCCGCCCTCGGGCCGCGTCGGGCCGCCCCGGGCCGCCCTGGGGCCGCCCTCGGGCCGCGCCGGGCCGCCCCGGGCCGCCCTCGGGCCGCGCCGGGCCGCCCGATCAGAACCGGTCCACCGGGATCCCGAAACGCTGGCGGAGCTCGGCCGCGTCGAAGTCCTCGCGGTAGCCCTTGCCCGCGGTGAAGATCACGATGCGGTCGGCCCTGAAGGTGCTGAGGGCGTCCTCGATCGCCTGGACCGGGTCGCTCTCGCCGGTGTCGCCGGTGGCCCGGACGCCGGCCTCGCCGAGCTGCTCGACGGTCTCGCTGCTCACCTCCTGGGCGCGGGCGATCGCCTCATCGGCGTCGGAGAGCCAGAACTTGAACCCGCTCGGCTGGAGCGCCGGGGCCACCACCATGACCTCGGCCTGCCGGGGGTCGACCTCGCCGGGGAGGACGTCGCGCAGGCGCGCGGCGGTGATCGGCTGGCTGGTGACGACGAGGAGCTTCATGGCCGAGAACTACCCGGCTCGGTGGTTGCTACACGAGGCTCGTGGGTAGGCGCGGGCCATGGAAGTGCCGACGCCAACGCCCCCGGGGCCCGGTCCCGACCCGCAGCCGCCCAAGCCGGGGCCACAGCCCGGGCCGCCGCCGCCACCCGACCCGAACCCGCGGCCGATCTAGACCCTAACTCGGGAGCACGCGGACGTGGCTGGGCCCGCGAGCGCGGCCGGCCTGCGCGGGGGCGATCCCGAGCTCGTGTACCAGCGTGAAGAACGCCTTGGCGAACGGCGTGCCGCCCGCCCGGTTTAGCAGCGAGGCCCAGTTGATCTGCTCGCGCAGCGAACGCGCAATCGCGACCAGCGCGCCGTAGTCGAGCGTGTGCTCGTCGAGGGCGCACAGCATCGTCACCAGCATGTCCTCGAGCGCCATCACCGGCACGGTGATCGACATCACCGCGATCAGGTCGGCGCGGGCGAGCACCTCGTCGGTGATCTCCATGCCGGACGGGCGGAAGATGACGTCGACCAGCACGTCGTCGCGCCACGCCTTGAGCAGCCATTCCTCAGGCGGGGACTCGCCCCGCATCCCGGCCTGGACGAGCGCGTCCAGCACCGACTCGGCGTCGCTCGGCCTCACGATCAGATCGATGTCCTTCTGCGGCTCCGGCCCGCCCCGGGCCCACGCCGCCATGCTGCCGCCGAGCATGAACGGGATCTGCGCCTCCCGCAGGCTGGCCACGGCCACCTTCAGGGTGTCGATCAGCCGCTCGAATTCGTCGCTGTGGCGCACGGCTCTATGGAACTACCCGCAAGCGGGTAAGTGACCCCCATGGCCGAGGGTCAGAATCACGGCGGCACGCGATGCCTGCGGATCGCCGCCGCCGGCGACGTCCACTGCGCCGAGTCCCGCCGTGAGGAGGCGCGCGAGGCGTTCGCCTCGCTCTCCGGGAAAGCCGACCTGGTGCTCCTGGCCGGCGACCTCACCACCCATGGCGACCCCGCCCAGGGCGCCGTCCTGGCCGAGGCGTGCGCCCAGCTCGACGTGCCGGTGTTCGCGGTGCTCGGCAACCACGACTGGCACGCCAACCGCGCCGACGAGCTCGTCGCGGCGCTCGCCGATGGCGGCGTCCGCGTGCTCGACCGCAACTGGGTGGTGTGTCAGCCGGGCGGCCTCGAAGTCGGGATCGTCGGCGTGAAGGGGTTCGTCGGCGGCTTCCCGGGATCGCACCTGCCCGATTTCGGCGAACCCTCGCTCCGGGGCATCTACCGCGAGACCTCACGGGAGGTCGAGGCGCTCGACCGGGGGCTGCGCGAGATCGCGCTGTGCCCGACCCGGATCGTCCTTTTGCACTATGCCCCCACGGCGGCGACGATCGTCGGCGAGCCCGAGGGCATCTGGGCCTTCCTCGGCACCGACCGGCTGGCGGCGCCGATCGCCGAGCACGAGCCCGACCTGGTGCTCCACGGCCACGCCCACTCGGGCACGTTCGAGGCGGCGATCGGCGATGTGCCGGTCTACAACGTGTCGGTGCCGGTGATGGGGCGCGATTTCTGGCTGTTCGAGCTCGACGTATCCCCGCGGGCGCGGACGCCGATCCACTGAGCCGAGGGGCCTCGCTGCGCTCGGCGTCCGTGGGGCCATCCAACCCCGTCCGGACGGGGTGGCACGGCCGCGCGGCCGGCGCCGCCCGGAGGCTCAGGCGCGCACCGGTGGCCAGATGCGGAATCGCGCAAACCTCGCCGGTCGAGGCGAGAGCGCAGTCGACCGTCGCGAGCGCCGGTTCATCGAGCGCGACGACCGCGAGCAGTAACCGCGCGGAGCTCGACGGTCCTCGTGGTTGCCCTGCGACATCCCGATGAGAAGCTCGGGTTCGTCGGCCCCCGGGGGGCCGTCGCCTCGAGCGGGCCGATGATTTCTTCTTGTTGGTGAAGGTCTTCTGAGCCATTACCTGCTTCCAAGCCCCACCGACCGAAGGAGACCACGCATGGGGAAGATCGTCGTACATGAGTTCATCAGCTTGGACGGCGTGTTCGAAGATCCGACGTGGACGTTCGCGCACGGGTTCGATCCGAAGATGGGGGAGACGATCGCCGGGTTGATGACGCCGAGCAACGCGATCCTGCTCGGGCGCAAGACCTACGAAGCGTTCTATCCCGCCTGGTCCGAGCGCACCGCTGAGCAGGATCCCGGCGCACCGTTCTTCAACGAGACGCCGAAGTACGTCGTCTCGGGAACGTTGCAGCGCGTGGAGTGGCAGAACTCGACGCTCCTCGGCCCCTACGACGCCGACGCGATCGGCGGACTCAAGGACCGTGTCGAGGGCGGCATTTACGTCAGCGGCAGCGGGACGCTCGTGCGTGGGCTGCTCGCCGACGGGCTCGTCGACGAACTGCATCTGTTCGTGTTCCCGACTGTGCTGGGCGCCGGCGAGCGGCTGTTCGCCGGGGGCACACCGATCAAGCTCCTGCTTGGTGGGAGCGATGTGTACGACAACGGCGTCGTGCACGTGGGCTACCGGCTGGCCGAGTAGATCGGTGGTTGTGGGTGTGCGGCCGTCCATGGGCGGGCGCAATACCTCAGGACTCTCGCCGAGCTCGGTCAGGCCGCCCACCCCGGCACATCGAAAAGATCATTGACGGGCGTCTCGCTGCGCCATCCATCGACCGGCTCGGCGCTCGCGCACAGTCGGGCGTGAGCAGCCGAACTCGGTCTGCGCGGCGGTCTTGCCACAGCTCGCCGCCGCTTGAAGGGCCTGCTCGGCCAGAGCGCATCGGTGGCTTCAGCCCGTCGCGCGACGGCACCCGGCTCGACCCCACGCCCCACCGCCTGAGCTTAGGCGTCCTCGGCCAACGCCCGGGGGACGAGCGCCGCGAACGCCACGACGATGAAGCCAAACAGGCTGACGACGCCAATGGCGTGTGCCCACGGCGCGTCGGCCGCGTTCAGCAGGCCGATGCCGACGATCAGCAGCGCCACCGCTACCCTGGCTCCGAGCGTCGGCCCCAGGAGCAGCTGGGCGACGCCGGTCTGACCGGCCGGCGCCACCGGCTCGGCCTCTCCGCCGTGAGTTCCGAGTCGGCCTCGGAGGGTGAGGGTGAACAGGACTGCGAGGGCGGGAAACAGCAGGACGGCCCCCGCCAGCACCGCTATCACGACCGCCACCATCGTGTCGTGCGGGGCGGCCGCCTGGTCGACCGTCAGCCCAGGGAGGAGCGTCGGCCACCGTGCGAACGCCCAGTCCGCGACGACGAGCGCCACGGCAAGTGCGGCCGTGTAGCGGGCGAGCTCGAACCGGCGTGTCGCATTGAGTCCCATCGTCGTAGTTCCCGCCACGACCGACAAGATGAGGACCGCCAGCGCGGCGCCGTGCACGAGACCCGTGTACAGCGGGTGGTCGTCGGCGTGGACGACGATGAGCCCGGCGAGCGCCAGGCCGCCGGCGGCGGCGCCGGCGCCGAGCGCCCGTACCCGGAACGCCTCCACCAGGTCGGGCTCCCCGCGCCTTGCCGCGTCGGCGGCGAGGTACACGGCGGCCAGGTAGGCGGAGAAGGCCACCAGGAGCAGGCCGATCATGATCGAGGTCGGATTCAGCCAGCTCGTGATGAGATTTCCGGCGGCGTTGCCGACCGGGACGCGTTCGGCCGCGATGCCGCCCGCGGCCGCGCCGAGCGCGAACGGGGTCACCAGCGACGCCACCGCGGACATCCCATCGATCGTCACCAGCTCTCGAGTTGACCTGGCGCCGGACCGCAGCGCGTAGCTGGCGCCGCGCAGGATGATGCCGAGCGCGGCGATGAACAGCGCCACCGCCAGCGTCGAGGCGACCGACCCGAAGAACACGGGATACGTCGTCCACAACACGGTCAGCACGAAGATGAGCCACACATGGTTGGCCTCCCAGACGGGTCCCATCGAGTGATGGCAGTGATCGCGGATCTGCGCGCCTCGCTCGCCGGGACCGCTCATCAGCTGCCACATGCCCGCGCCGAAGTCAGCGCCCGCCAGCACCGCGTACAGGACAAGTCCGATGAGCACGAACACGAGCGGGAGCGCGTCGAGCATCAGGCGGGCTGCAGGGTCGAGTCGGGAGGCGCATCGGCGCCGGGGAGGTCAAGCGGCGAGCGCGCCAGCCGGCGCAGGATCCATAGCATCGCCCCGGCGACGGCGATGTAGGTGATGACGAGGACGGTGTACCCGACGGGGATCCCGCTTGCGCCGGTGACCGACTGCGCGGTCGTCATCACGTGGTAGACGACCCACGGCTGGCGGCCGACCTCGGTCGTCACCCAGCCGGCGATGAGCGCCACCGTCGCGGCGGGTCCCGCCGCGACAACCGCCGAGTAGAACCACTTGGAGAGCGGAAGCCGCCGGCGGCGGATGCGCACAAACAGGTAGAAGAGGCCGAGCAGCGCCAGCAGCGTGCCGATCCCGACCATCGTCTGGAACGAAAGGCGGGTGACGTTGATCGGCGGACGCTGGCTCGCCGAGACGGTCTCGAGGCCGGTCACGCGCGCGTTCCAGCTGTGGAAGGCCAGCAGCGACAGGAAATGAGGGATCCCGATCCCGTATTTGATCTGGCCGCCGGTATACCAGCCGAGGATGTGCTCGCTGGCGCCGCGGGTCGTCCTGTACAGCCCCTCGAGCGCGGCCAGCTTGATCGGCTGCTCCACCGCGATCACCCGCGCGATCCAGTCCCCGACGAGCACTTGGACCGGCGCCGCCAGGCAGGCGATCGTGAGCGGGATCGTCATCGCCACGCGCTCGTACCGGGTCCAACGGCCGCGCAGCCGGCAGAACGCGTACACGCCGGCCATCACGAACCCCGTGACCATGTACCCAGCGATGTACATGTGGATCAGCTCCGACCACAGCATCGAATTGCCAAACAGCGCGCCCAACGGATCGACGTCGACGACTCTGCCGCCGACGAGTCGGAATCCGCCGGGGTGGTTCATCCAGGCGTTGACCGCGATCACCGTGAGCGAACCCGTGAAGCCGGTGATCACGATCGGCAATCCGGACACGAAGTGCACTCGAGGTGAGAGCCGATCCCAGCCATAGGTGTAGATCCCGATGAAGATCGCCTCCATGAAGAACGAGAATCCCTCGATGGCGAATCCCAGCCCGAACACGCTGCCGAAGGTGGCCGTGAAGTTCGGCCACAGCAGACCCATCTCAAAGCTGAGGATCGTGCCGGTGATGACGCCGATCGCAAACAGCGCCAACACGATCCGGCTCCAGCGCCGGGCTACCGTCCGATAGACCGGGTCGCCGGTCCGCATCCCCAGCCACTCCATGAACAGCACCATCGCGGGGAATGCGATCCCGAAGCACACGAGTGGGATGTGCACCGCGAACGAAAGCGCCTGCATCTGCCGAGCTTGCAGCAGATACTCCTGATGCACCGGGGGGAAAGCCGCAGCGAGCATGCTCATGCCTGGGCCGCACGGTACCGCTGCGAGCCTCGCGGCGAAGCCGACAGGCCGCCGGACAGCTCGCGCGATGGACAAATGTCGCACGACTCCTCTGCCAAGTGCGACGCGAGGTCGCCCATCACGAGTGAGCTCTGGCTTGGAAATCGACGGATGTGAGTTGAGCTGTAAATCCAGGCCCGTGCTTGATCGCCTGTCCCTGCCCTGGCGTGAGTCGTCCGGCTCTTGGTCGGCGGGGTGGGAAGCCTAGGGAGAAGCCCAACTGGGCTTCAGGGCGCGGAGGATCACGGTCTGCGCGTCCGCGTCCTCAACCCCGCCTGTACTTGAACGCCCACGGGGAGGTTTCAGCAGCAACGGCGCTCTTTGGGCAGGATCGGGGCGCGAGATGCTCAGCCTGACGGACCGATCAACGGCATTGGGGAGTCGAGGGACGCCCGATGCCAGGTGGCGGCGACGGCGCGGCCGTCGACGAGCTCGAACTCGAGCCAGCGTCGCTCGGCTCGCTGCCAGAATTGTTCTCGACCGTCGAGCCGATGTTTCCGAAGAAGCCCGCGGCGGCCGTTGACAGTTGGGTCAATAGCCGGAGGGGAGCGATGTTGCCAACGCCCGGCCGATGGCTTCGAAGCGGTGGCCTGGTGATGCGCGCTAGAGCGATTGCTCGGCGCGATATCGAGCCCGACTCAGGCGTCTACGAACTGCCCGAGCAGAAGCTTCAGAGCTAACCGTTTGGTCAGAACCTCTCGCTGTAGAAGTCGCAGTGCAGCCCGTCTGTGTAGGTCTTGCGCCGTACGTCAAACGGGCGCGCCGGCCCGCGCACCGACGGCCAGGTCCTCGTCCTCCTGCGAATCTTCGGCGAGTTTCAACCCCGGTTCGTCAAGCGGTACGCGCACCTCCGGACCGAGATGATCGCCGCCGTCGGCGCTTTCGCCGACGATGTCCGCGCCCGCCACTTCCCGGCAAGCGAGCACTGCTACAGCATGCCGGCGGACCGCAACGTCACCGCGGTCGAACCGTCAGCGGTGATGCGTGCGCAGCGCCCGGCCGGGGCAGCGCACTGGGACTTCGCGGAGATCCCGCGGTTCTGGCTCGTGCGCGACTACCTCGCGCAGTACGGTCGGGCGCTGGCCGATGTCCGGCCCACCTTGACCGCGGACTACTGGGGCTGGGCGAGGCTGAGCTCGGAGCTCGGCTGCTGATCGCCGACACCAGCAGCCGCTGATTCGAGCGCGCCGGAGCAGTCCCCGACCGCGCGCCGGCACGAGCTCCTGCCGTTCGCCCGCAGGCTCGAGGTCGCCCTGATGACCGACCGACGCGACGAAGTGCGCTGCCGGCGCAGCCGCACCGACCATCGCGCCGGCGCGGGCGTCGGCCTCCATGGCGGCGGGATCATGGCACTCGCCACTCTCTACGATGCCGGCGCAATGGGTGATGGCGTCGTCCCGTTCCGCATCGACGTCCCCGAAGCTGACATCGAGGATCTTCGCGATCGGCTGCGCCGCACTCGCTGGCCAGACGCTGAGACTGTGGACGACTGGTCGCAGGGGACACCGCTCGCGTATGCACGCGACCTGTGCCAGTACTGGCTTGACGAGTACGACTGGGCGAAGGCGCAGGCAAGGGTCAATCGCTTCCCGCAGTTTCGGACGATGATCGACGGCTTGGACATTCATTTCGTCCACGTTCGTTCCTCGCACGACGGCGCCGTCCCGCTGGTCATGACGCATGGCTGGCCTGGCTCGGTCGTCGAGTTCGGCAAGGTCATCGAGCCGCTGACGGATCCCGTGGCGTTCGGTGGGAGCGCTGGGGACGCGTTCGACGTGGTGTGCCCGACGCTGCCAGGATTCGGGTTCAGCGGCAAGCCAGCGCGGCCGGGCTGGGCCACCCAGCGGATCGCGGACGCCTGGGATCAGCTGATGGCCAGGCTCGGCTACGCGCGCTACGGTGCCCAGGGTGGCGACTGGGGGTCGCAGGTGACCACGGCGCTCAGCGTCCAGCATCCCGAGCACCTAATCGGCATCCACCTGAACATGGTGTTTGCGTTCCCCGATCCGGGAAATGCCGGTGAGCTCACCGAGCGGGAGCGGGAGGCACTCGCCGCGCTGGACGACCACCGCAGGTGGGGCTCGGGCTATGCCGTCGAGCAGTCGACCCGTCCGCAGAGCCTCGGCTACGGGCTGGTCGACTCGCCCGCGGGGCTGTTGGGCTGGATCGTCGAGAAGTTCTGGGCGTGGAGCGACTGCGACGGCGATCCGGCCAACGCCTTCACGAGGGACGAGATCCTGGACAACATCATGCTCTATTGGCTCCCCGGCACCGGGGCATCCGCGGCCCGACTGTATTGGGAGAGCTTCGGCAAACGCCTCCGGGACCCCGTTTGCGTGCCGGCCGGCGCATCGATTTTCCCCAAGGAGATCTACCGTCCGTCACGTCGCTGGGCCGAGCAGCAGTTCCGCGATTTGCGCTACTGGAACGAGCTCGACAAAGGCGGCCACTTCGCCGCGTTGGAGCAGCCGGCGACGTTCGTGGAGGAGGTGCGAGCCGCTTTCCGGCTATTCCGCTGAGGTCACTGGCGCGGGCCGACCAGCCATCAGGCGACCGGCGGCTCGGTCGATCGCCGCGTGACCGCCGCCGGCGCATTCCAGGGAGCTGGCCGACTGAACGAATCAGTTCGCTCGGCCGTCCGGCGCGGCAGCGGGGGCAGCCGGCGGGTGTTCCCGCTCTGCACGCCGTGGGCGAACCTCATCACGGGGCAAAGTGCTGAACATCACAGCGGCAGTTCAGCGGCATGACCTAGTTAGCGATCCGCGCGCCCCGTTGCTCACTGCCCTCCGGTCGCGCGCAGAAACGCGAGGACCGCCAGCACCCGCCGGTGATCATCCTCGCCCGCGGGCAGCTCGAGCTTGGCGAAGACGTTCGACACGTGCTTCTCGACCGCGCCGAGCGTGACCACCATCTCGCGGGCGATGGCGGCGTTGGTGCGACCCTGGGCGATCAGCTCGAGGGTCTCCCGTTCGCGGGGCGTCAGCGCTTCGAGCTCGGCTCGATTGCCGCTGCGGTTGCGGTCGGCGATCAGCGTGCTGACGACCTCGCGGTCGAGCGCGGTCCCGCCGGCGGCGACGCGCTTGACCGAGTCGACGAATGTCCTGACTTCGCTGACGCGCTCCTTGAGCAGGTAGCCGATCCCGCTGTCGCCCGCCGCGAGCAGCTCGCCGGTGTACACCGGCTCGACGTACGCCGAGAGAATCAGGATCGCGAGGCCGGGATGCCTTCGGCGCGCCTCCAGCGCCGCACGGATGCCCTCGTCGGTGAACGTCGGCGGTAAGCGCACGTCGCAGATCGCCAGATCGGGCTTGTGGCCGTCGACGATCCGCAGCAGCCCGGGACCGTCCTCAGCATGCGCGACGACCTCGATTCCGTTCTCGGCCAGCAGCGCCACGATCCCTTCGCGAAGCAGCGCCGAGTCCTCGACGACGACTACTCGCACGGCAGCACGGCCCAGACGACCGTTCCCTCACGAGCCACGCTGTGAACCTCGAGCCGGCCATCGAGCGCCTCGACTCGCTGCTTGAGCCCGGTCAGCCCGCTCGCCGTGACGTCCGCGCCGCCGGGCCCATTGTCGGCGACCTCGACAACGAGCATCGCCCCGTCTTGGCTCAGCGTGACGCGCGCCCTGGCGCCCGGCGCGTGCTTGACGACGTTGGTCAGCGACTCGGCGACGACGAAGTAGGCCGCGGTCTCGACCACCGGTGGCAGGCGATGAGCCAGATGTCCGACCACCTCGACGTTCGCGGTCGATCGGCCCGCGAGCGCCTCGACCGCGGCGACCAGACCCCGATCGGCGAGCACCGGCGGCGCGATCCCACGCGCAAGGTCCCGCAGCTCCCTGATCGCAGCGGTCGCCTCCTCGCGAGCCTGCCGCACGAGCGCCGCGCTATCGGGGTGATCGGCCAGACGCTCCTCTGCACGCCCGAGCTGCATGCTGAGCGCGACGAGCCTGGCCTGGGCTCCGTCGTGTAGATCGCGCTCGATCCGCCGCAGCTCGGATGCCTGAACGTTGAGCGCTCCGCTGCGGGTACGGGTCAGCTCGTCGACGCGATTCTGGAGCTTCCGCTGACCGGGCCGCAGGAACACCGGGTTCAGGGCAAGCGCGACGGACAGCCCGACGAACGGGAAGACCGGCCAGAAAAAGCCGCCTCCCGACATCGCCCACACCAGCACGGCGGTGACGACCAGTACCACCGAGATGCTCGCCTGCATCGCGTACCGGCGAGTCGCTCCCCGCGGCCGACGCCACGCCCAGCGCACGGCAAGCCAAAGGCCGGTTGGGATCGCCAGTCCGAGCGCGACCCACATCGGCCAGAAGTACCCGGCTCCGGTCGCCGCCCAGATGACGATGAGCGCGGTCAGGAGCACGAGCGACGGCGCGAACGCGGCGCCCCGAACGACGGACCGCAGGTCGATGTCGTGGCCGTAGTCAGTCATTGGTCGATCCGATCGCTGCGACACTGACACCATGATCCCAGCCCCGGGCGCGCCTGCGGGAAGCCCGAGCGGGAGCCAAACCGCGGCGGCCACCCCTACGAGAGACGTCGGCCTCTCGAACTCCGGTTCGGGCATCGGCGCCGAACCCCACGCACGCAACGATCAGCGCGAGCCAAAGCGCGACGGTCGTCTTGGGGCGACGCGCCGCGCTCCGGGCCGTGGCGCGGACAAAGCGACCGAACACGCCGGAGCCTGCCGGCCCGCCGGATGTGGTGGCTGAAGGCCTGATCTGCATGAGATCGGAGAGTGCCTGCGGCGGCCGTCAAAATCGCTGGGGCGATCGGGCGTCTCGGCGGGCAGAGGACCCCCATCCTCGAGGTAGGGGTAACTCCACCACTCGATCATCGGGCCGGCTCGGCCTCGAGCCCGCTCAGCGCTACCAGCGTGCGACCCCGCGAGCTGTTGCACATCGACGTCAAAACGCTCGGGCGGATCCAGGGCGGCGCGGGCAAGCGGATCAGCGGTGTGCGCCGTCACTGGCCACCCACCCGGACCGATGCCGACGGCGCGCGGCGCCGCCAGTTCGGCTCCGAGTACGTCCCCGTCGCGATCGATGACGCGACCCGCCTCGCCTACGTCGAGTGCTCGACGACAAGGAGGCCAGCACCGCAGTCGGATTCTGCGTCCCGCGGTCAAGCACTACGGCCTCACGGCGTCACGATCGCCCGAGTCATCACCGACAACGGCTGCCCTATGTCTCGACCACGCACGCGATCGCCTGCCGAGCGCTCAAGCTCCGCCACCTCCGCACGCGCTCCCACCATACGCAGACCAACGGCAAAGCCGAACGGTTCACAAGCCACCGACCGCTCGCTTACACGACCTGAACAACCTCCTCGGCTCCTACACCCAGGCCGCTCCCGTTACTCGCCGGTCGCCATTTCAGTGGCTATCTCACGGAGCTTTTTGTCGGGCGTCCGCTGCAACACCCAGTCGCGTATGGTTGTGACGAGCGGGTTCCGCGCCATCATCATCCGCTCGTTGCGGCGACCGCGCTTCTCGATCTCGAGAGTCTTTGTCTTGCGCTGCTCCACGTAGGTGTCGAGCGCCAGGTCGAGCGGCTTGTCAGACGTGAGCTGCTCGACGAGCTGGGCGGCGTCCTCAATGGCCGAGCAGGCGCCCATGCCGGCGAACGGCGACAGCGTGTGCGCAGCGTCGCCTAGCAGCACAACGCGTCTGTCACGCCAGTGCTCGACAGGGTAGGCGTGAGCGATCCTGGCGCGCACGATCTGCGCCGGCTCCGTCGCGGCGACGACGCTGGCAACGATGTCGGGAAGGCCGTGGCTTCGGCGGACCAGCTCGGCTTGATCGATCTCGGGCTCCCCCGGCTTTACGATCCCGCCCAGAAACCAGCGCACCCGGCCCTCACCGACGAGGCCGATTCCGGCGCGCCGACCCCGGCCCCACACCTGCGCGTGGTGTCCCTCAGCCAGCCACGGGTGCGTGAACTCGGCGATCCCTTCAACGACATCCGAGGAGGACATCTTGAACTCGGGGGGATCGTTGAAACTGTCGCGAACGATCGAGCGAATTCCGTCGCATGCGATCACCAAGTCGCCGCTTGCGGCCGAGCCATCGGCTAACTGCGCTTTCGCCGAATCATTGTCTTGCCGCACCGCCACAACCTCGGAGCCGAAGCGGTACACAGCACCGCCGAGAATGTCGACGATCTCCTCCTGTAGGCCCCGTCTGTCCACGTCCATGGTGGGCGCACCCACCGTCGCCGATACCTCCCCGACCGGCAACGACATCATCAGTTCCCCGGCTTCCGAATAGATGTCCTGCCGCACTATCTCCCGGCCTACTCGCTGGAGGCGCTGGCGCTCGAAGCCGAGGCTGAGCAGCCGCCTGATCGCGTAAGCCCAGATGGAGAAGCCGGTGGCTCGGCCCTGGAAGTCGCCGTACTTCTCGTGGATCTCGACCTGCACACCGGCGCTGCGCAGCGCCAGCGCGACTGCGCACCCACCCACACCGCCGCCGACGATCACGACTTTCTCGAGCTCAGCCATGCTCGCCTTGTCGATGGTCGCGTGAAGAGCTAAACCGGAGCATACCTGGACGTGACGCCGAGTTAGGGGGCCCGGACCAAGGCCAGCGGGGGCGCCGTGGGTTCGCCGCACGCTCTCAACGCAGTCAACTGAGCCACGTCTTTACTCACCGCACGCCAAGCGCGCCCGAGCGTCGGCTTAGCTTCGACAGCCGGCCGGCTCTTCCTCGATAGGGTCTCGCGTGCGGCTGATCGGCGCCTATGGAGCGCTCCGCGCCGACCTCAGGCTGGAGGAGGCCGCCGACACCTACTGCGCGCCAGCCAACCCGAGGTCGAGTTGCTCCCGACCGCGTTCACGGATGGATCGGCCGATCGCTACCAGCCCTGGCTCGCCGACAGCCTGGGTCGCCTTCTCCTCACCGAGCCGTAGGACTGTCCGCAGTGCCGCTTGCAGCGCTCGCGGCAGGGCATCGGGCGCGCTCGTCCAGCGCGCGGCGACGTACCCGTCCTGACGCACAAGGACGGCTCCGGACGGCGACACCCCGTAGAGCTCCCGGTCGGCAGCGGTCACCGGCACCGTTCGCACCTGCAGCGGGAATGCGGCGTCGACGGCTGCGGCGCGGGCGGCTTCCCACCGGTCCGGAGCCGCAGTGAGGAGCACGAGTTCGCCTCCGAACAGGTCGAGTGTCGACGATGTCCTGGCTGCGTCGAGCCAGAGGTGAGGCGCACGGTGACCCGGACGTGCACACGGCGCGTAGTCGGCGATCGGGTCGTCGAGCACTGGTGGCGCGCTTGCGTCGGGGACGAGCGCGCCCGCCTCGTACCGGGCGCCGAGGACGATGCCGAGCGTCCGGCCGGACGTGCGTCCGCGGGCGCGCAACATCGGCACCGACAGGCTCGTGGTGATCTCGGCGAGCGGCCGGCGCTCGACCTCGTAGGTGTCGAGCAGCGCGTCGCCGGCGTGGCCGTGCAGCACTGCGGCGAGCTTCCAGGCCAGGTTGTGGGCGGCCTGGATGGCGGAGTTCATGCCGAAGCCGCCGCCCGGCGTGTGCTGATGCGCCGCGTCGCCGACCAGCAGCACGGGCCCGGCACGGAACGTTTCGGCGACCCTGGCTGAGGCCTTCCAGGCGCCGGTGGCGATGATCTCGACGGCCAGCTGCGGGTCTCCCGCGGCGGCGCGAATCGTCGCCACGAGCTGCGCGTCGCTCGTCCCCGGGGCGCCCGCGGTGCCGAACAGCCAGCGACCTGCCCGACCGGTGGGGCGCAGCACGCCGTTCGCCTGCTCACCGTCGATCCGGTACATGCAGAACCGCCGGCTGTCGAGCAGCGCCTCGAGCGCCGCGCCGAACAGAACGGTCAGCTCGCTCGACAGCCCGGTCGGGCCGCGCATCGCGATTCCCAGCCGCTCGCGGACGCGACTGTTCGCCCCGTCGGCCCCGACCAGATACCGGGCGCGAACGCTTCTCGTCTCGCCCGTCCGGGGATCGCGCACGCGGGCCTCAACATCTTCGGTCGTCCGCAGAGACACGAGTTCGGCACCGAAACGGAGCTGCGCATGAGGCTCGTCACGCAGGGCCTCGAGCAGCACCGCCTCGAGCTGGTCCTGCGAGCACCAGTTGGCGTGGCTGGGGCTGGGCCATGAAGGATCGGTGCTCCTGCCCCACTGATTGGACGCGATCGTCTCGCGCGGCGGCGACGCGAGCGTCTCGCCGACGAGCATGAACGGCACGTCGGTGGGCATCGAGACGGCGTCGATTGCGGCTTGAAGCCCGAGGCTGCGGTAGATCTCCATGCTGCGCACGTTGACGCCGGTTGCGCGGGGCAGTACGGAAGGCGTGCGCCGCCGCTCGAGCAGCATCGACTGAACGCCGAACCGCGCCAGCAACAAGCTCAGGGTGAGTCCGGCGGGTCCGGCGCCCACGATCAGGACCGGGAGGGGTTGGGTGGAGTCCGTTGACACGCTGCCTCCGTTCGCTTGCCGACTGAATGGAGGCGAACCTAAGCCGCGCCGGGCTCCGGCACATCGGGAGAATCACTCAACCGCTACTCAGATCGCTGCCGGCGAGCCGGGCCGCCAGCTCAGTGCGGTTGCGGGCGCCGAGCTTCGCCAGCGCGTGGGCGACGTGATTCTCGACCGTTCGCGGCGAGAGCTGCAATCGCTGCGCTACCTGGGCGTTCGTCAGACCCGCGGCCACCAGATCGACGATCTCGTGTTCGCGCCTGGTCAACCCGCCGGGCCTCGGCGGCTCTTGCCTCGATCGGCGGGCGAGCGCCAACGCGGCCGCCTGCGCGAACAGCAGGCGACTGCCTTGCTCCCAGGCGTCAGTGGCCTTCTCTGCACCAAGCGTCCGCGTCGCGTCGGCACGCACGCGGTCGATGTCGGCTTGCGCGCGCGGCGCGTACCGGCCGCCGGCACCGTCGCGCGCGGCCGCCGCGGCCGCCAGCACCAGCGCGCGCCGCGGTGCACGCGGCAGCTCGAGGGCGCCGTACGCGGCCAGCGCGATCCCCAGGATGGCCACGTCGCGGACCGGCGCAAGCCGCTCCATGGCTCGCAGCAGGTGGCGCTCGGCGGCGTCAAATCTACCCGCCTCTCGGGCACTCAGCCCGAGGTAGGTATGGCACAGCCCCTCACCCCACTGGTCATCTTCGGCGGTGAGCGTTGCCAGCGCCCGCTCGAGCATGTCGGTGGCCGCCTGCCAGTCGCTGCGGAAGAACGCCACCACGCCCAGCGTGGCGGAGGAGCGGCCGCTCCCGCAACGGTCGCTGAGCGCGCCGTAGAGCTCCGCGGCGCGCGCCAGCTCGAGCTCGGCCTCGTCGAGCCGTGCCGATAGAAAGAGTGAGACACCCAGCAGGAAGCGAGCCAGTGGCTCGATACCGGGGCTCTCTGAACACGCGGCGAGCGACAATGCTTCTGCGAGCACGCGGTCGGCCAGCGCGTGATCCTGGACGGTGATCGCGAGTCGCCCGGCCGCGAGCAGCGCGTAGGCGCGATCGGCGCCGGACTCCGGACACAGCGCGAGGAAGCGCAGGCAGCGCTCGAGCCCCTCAGCCTGCGCCATCCGGTACCACAGCTCGCGCGTGCTGGCCATCAGCCGCAAGCCGGTCGCCGGATTCCGCTCCGCGGCAAACCGCAGCGCACTACGAAGATCGTCGATGTCCTCACACAGCTGCTCAAAGCCTTCGGTCGAGCCAGGCCGCGTGCCGCGCCCGCAGACGGCCTCCGCCCGCGCCACCCACCAGGCCAGGTGGTGCTCGCGCACGCTGGTCTCCTCACCAGCCTCTCGCAGCCGCTCGAGCCCGTACGCGCGCAACATGTCGAGCAGTCGGTAACGCGTGCGGATCGCCCCTTCAATGACGTAGACCATCGACTTTGCCGCCAGCGCGGCAAGGCTCGAGACGTCTGCTCCGGCGACCTGGCTCGCCGCGTCACGACCGAACGCTCCGGTGAGGACGCTCAGGCGGGCAAACGCGGTGCGCTCCACCGGCTCCAGCAGATCGAAGCTCCACTCGATCGAGGCCCGCAAGGTGTGCTGTCGCGCCGGCGCCAACCTGCGTAAATCATCAACCAGACGATCGGCCAGCAGCGGGACGATCTCGGCCGGCGAGAGCACCGCCAGCTGCGCCGCCGCGAGCTCGAGGGCCAGGGGGATACCCTCCAGGCGGCCGCAGATCGCCAGCACCGCCTCGTCTTCGCCCGGGCCGAAGTCCACGGCCGCGCGCGCTTCGCGGGCGCGTGCGAGAAACAGCCGGCGAGACTCATCGAGGTTCAGCGGCGCGAGTGTCCACACCGCCTCACCCGGCACGCCCAGCGATGCGCGGCTGGTCGCCACGACACGAAGCCCGGGACAGCGGCCGAGCAGTCCGGCCGCCAGCGCCGCGCACGCCCGTACCACGTGCTCGCAGTTGTCGAGCACGAGCAACACCCGGCGCTGGCCGAGCCACTCCGTCAGCGCCGCCCCGGCTGCGCCCGGGCCGGCCGCGCTCAGGCCCAGCGACGCCGCGACCGCAGCCGGAACTGCGGTGTCCTCACTGACGGCACCAAGATCGACGAACACCGCATCCGCGCTGGATCGAGTCCCGCGACGGCGCACCGCCTCGATCACCAGCCGGGTCTTGCCGACGCCGCCAGGACCTGTCAGCGTCACGAGCCGGGATCGCCGCAACAGCTCGCGCAGACCCGCCACCTCTCGTTCCCGTCCAACGAAGCTGGTGAGCGGCACCGGGAGTGCCGCGCGTCGAACCGACCCTGGCCTCGCTCTGGACGGTGACCGCGTGTTCACGCTTCCCTCCGAGCCACTCCAAGACAGAGTCTAGATGCGCCAGCGAGTCTCGAGGGACCGGCCCACGGCTGGCTCGCTGACAGCACGAGTAAGGGACGCCGTCCGTTGCGCCCGCGACTCGCTCCGGCGGGTCTGGGCGGTTGGCCGCCCAGCCCAGCCCCTATCCGTACATCGACTCGAACAGCTCGCTGTAGCGCTCGTAGATCACATTGCGCTTCACCTTCAGCGTCGGGGTCAGCTCGCCGGTGTCGATCGAGAGGTCGCGGTCGAGGATGGTGAACCTCTTGACCTGCTCGACCTGTGCGTAGTTTGCGTTGGCTCGGTCGAGCTCCCGCTGAATGATCTCGTGCACCCGCTCGTGCTCGGCGAGCTCGCGGACGTCGGCGGGAAGGCCCTGCTCCTGCGCCCAGGGGCCGACCTCGTCGGGGTCGAGCGTGATCAGCGCCACCGGGTAAGGCTTGCGGTCGCCGAACATCACCGCCTGGGAGATGAAGCGTGACTGCTTGAGGTCGTTCTCGATGTTCGCCGGGGTGAGGTTCTTCCCCCCCGCCGTGATGATGATGTCCTTCTTGCGTCCGGTGATCTTGAGGTAGCCCTCGTCGTCGATCTCGCCCACGTCGCCGGTGTGCAGCCACCCGTCGCGGAGCGTCTCCGCCGTGGCCTCGGGATTGCGCCAGTACTCCGGGAACACATTCGGGCCGCGCATCAGGATCTCCCCGTCCTCGGCGACCCGCATTTCGATCCCTGGCATCGGCCGACCGACGGTTCCGAACTTGAAGTGATCGAGCGTGCCGACGGTGCCGACGGCCACCGTCTCGGTCATCCCCCAGCCCTCGAGCACCGGCACGCCGCAGGCGTAGAAGAACTCGAGGATCTCCGGAGCGATCGGCGCGGCGCCGCTGACCGCCTGCCGCACGTGGCCGCCGAACAGACCGCGCACCCGCTGGAAGATCTGGGCGTCGGCGCGCTCGAATGGCTCCTGCATCTGGGGCGGCACCTCCTCGCCGCGCTGACGGCGCCGGCGGACCTCGACGCCCAGCTTGATCGCCTGGCGGAAGCGCTCGCGATCGGCCTCGTCGGCGGCCTCCTGGAGCTTCATCGCCGCGGCGTACAGCTTCTCGAAGATCCGCGGCACCGACGGGATGTAGGTCGGCTTGGTCTCGATGATCTCGGCCAGGATCTCCTGGGTGTTGCCGCCGTAGTAGACGATCGCGGTTCCCTCGTCGTAGGAGGCAAGCTGCGAGGTGAGCGCGAACGAGTGCGCGAGCGGTAGGTACAGGTAGGTGACCTCGCCCGGCTCCACGAACTCGATCTCCTCGACCATCTGGCAGACCGACATCGCGTTGGCGTGGGTGAGGACGACGCCCTTCGGCGGTCCGGTCGTCCCCGAGGTGTAGATGATCGTGTACGTGTCGCCCGGCCGCACGTTTTCCTGACGGGACAGCAGCTCGCCCCGGTCCCTGCTGCGGCCGCGCTCGCGAAGCTCCGCGAGCGTCGGCTCGCCGCCGCCCGGCTCGATCCCGATCACGTGCTCGAGGGCGTCCAGGCTGGTGCGGATCTCGCCGAACTTCCGGCGCTGCGCCTCGTCGGCGCAGAACACCGCGCGCGCGCCGGAGTCACCGGCCACCCACTCGCACTCGCGCGGGGAGTTCGTCGGATAGATCGGCACCACCACTGCGCCGGCGGCCGAGATCGCGTAGCTCGCGATCGTCCACTCGACCCGCGTGTCGGCAAGGATGCAGACGCGATCGCCGGGCTCGATCCCCAGGCTCACCAGCCCGAGCGCCAGCTCCTCGATCGCCTCGCCGATCTCCGCGTAGGTGTACTCGCGCCACTCACCGTCGACCTTGTAGCGGGCGGCGAGATTGGCGGCGAACCGCTCGGCCGCCGCGCGGGGCAGGGAAGCCACCGTGGACGCGATCGTTCTCGGACTCGACGCCGTATCGGACATTGGCAATGCTCTCCTCGTGGTTGGTGCTCGGGCGGAGCGACTCGCCGCGCCGCTCTCATGCTTGCCGCTCGGACCGAAGTTATCGCGCCGCCGGCCGGCCGGCTAGCGCGGGCGCCCGCCGCGGTCCGGCTCGGGCGCGAGCGTGAAGATCTCTGCCGCAAGGTCTTGACGGGTGTCGATCCCGCTCACGAATGCGACGGTGCGCCGCCCGAGCACCCGCTCAACGAGCGACCGCATCTCGCCCTCGACGGCGTAGTGGAAGAACACCCGGGCGTCGCGCAGCCGCTGGTGCTCGCCCAGCACGGCGAGGTTGCTCTCGGCCACGGTGAGACTGTGCTCGAGGAGCACGATCACCGTGTCCGATCCGACGTAGTAGGCGCGCGCCCGGGTCGGCCCGCGGCCGAATGCGTCCTTGTAGAAGCGCACCATCGCGGCGGCCAGCTCCTGCAGCTCGCTGCGGGCCACGTCCTCGCGCGGCTCGGCCGCGGCGGCTTCGCCGGCCGTCCCACCTGACTGGACGCTCACGTCGCCCATTTTAAAGCCTCGCGGGGGCGAGGTGGGGGCTGCCGGGCGCCGTTGGCGGCTGGGCGGAGGGGCGCCGTTAGCGGCTGGGCGGACCGGGTACCGGCAGCCCCATGACGAACTTCGGCTACACGATGATGTGCGAGCAGTCACGACCCGACCAGCTGGTCCGCGACCTTCGGCAGGCCGAGGAAGCCGGCTTCGACTTCTCGGTGATCAGCGACCACTACCAGCCCTGGCTCGAGTCCCAGGGCCACTCCGGCTACGCGTGGTCGATCCTCGGCGCGGCGGCCCAGGCCACCGAGCGGATCGGCCTGATGACCTACGTGACCTGCCCGATCCTCCGCTACCACCCGGCGGTGGTGGCGCAGAAGGCGGCGACCGTCCAGATCCTCTCCGGCAACCGCTTCCGGCTCGGGCTCGGGGCGGGGGAGAACTTGAACGAGCACGTCGTCGGCCGGCGCTGGCCCACGGTCGGCGTGCGCCACCGCATGCTGGTCGAGGCGGTCGACATCATCGCGGCGCTGTTCGACGAGCGCGGCGGCGGCAGCGTCAACTACCGCGGTGAGTACTTCGACCTCGAGAGCGCCAGGCTGTGGGACCTGCCCGACGACCGGGTGCCGATCGGGATCGCGGTCTCCGGCCGCGATTCGTGCCGGCTGGCCGGCGCCAAAGCGGACGTGATGGTGGCGGTGGAGCCGAAGGCCGAGCTGGTCGAGATGTTCGAGCAGGCCGGCGGGGCCGGCAAGCCGAAGGTCGGCCAGATCGCGATCGCCTACGACCCCGACCGTGACGCCGCAATCGAGCGCGCCCACGAGCAGTTCCGCTGGTTCGGCCTCGGCTGGAAGGTCAACGCCGATCTGCCGAACCCCGATTCCTTCGAGGCCGCCACCCAGTTCGTCACCCCCGAGCAGGTGGCCTCCGCGCTGTCCTGCGGCCCGGACGTCGAGGCCCACGTCGAGGCGGTCAGGCCGTTCGTGGAGGCGGGCTTCACCGAGGTCGCGCTGGTCCAGATCGGCGCCGAGCACCAGGCGCAGTTCATCCGCTGGGCCGAGCAGGAGCTGCTCCCGGCGCTGCGGTCGCTGTAGCCCGCCGTCGGCCGGTATGTACGGCAGCATACATACCTTCCACAATCCCTTGACAGAGCTTGCGCAGAGGCGGTACGGTGTGGCCCATGCCACCGCTCACCCGCCGGATCGCTCGCTATCGCGCCGCGGTGGACACGGCGAGCTCGCCGAGTGACGTGTTCGGCTACGTCAGCGACCTCACCACCACCCGGGCGTGGGACCCCGGCGTGTCCGCGGCGACCCGGAGCAACGATCTGCGCGGCAAGGGAGCCGAGTTCCGCGTCACGGCGGAGCTGCTCGGACGCACACACGAGCTCGACTACCAAGTTATCGAGTACGAGCCGATCCGTGCTGTCACCTTCCTCGCGCAGACCCCCAGCTTCGACTCGCAGGTGCGGATCACCTGCGCGGCCATCGAGCACGGCACTCGCGTGATCTGGGACGGCGAACTGAGCCTCACGGCAGCGCACAGGGTGGGTACGGCCGTCCTCAACGCCGCGTACGCCAAAGCCGGCGCGCGGGCGCTGGCCGGGCTCCGGCGGACACTTCCGCCGCTGCGCCCCGGCTGCGATGACGTCGCCCGAGTAATCGCGGAGGGGGACGGGCGAGGGCTCGCCCGCGAGCTCGGCGACTTCCACGCGCGGAGAGCCCGGCGCCCGGGCGCCGCGCTGCTCCGCGAGCCGCAGCGGCCGCGTGGGCCGGTTCCCGGGCCCGCCGACTGAGGCTCGCCCGTACTACGGCCGAGCGTCGACGTCCGGGCCTGCCGGGACGTCTATCTTCAGGACGTGGGCAGCCGCGAGATCGAATCCTGGTTGATGGACATGGACGGCGTGCTCGTCCACGAAGAGCAGGCGATCCCGGGCGCCGATCGGTTCATCGCGCGCCTGCGCGAGCGCGGCACCCGGTTCCTGGTCCTCACCAACAACTCGATCTACACCCGCCGCGACCTCGCCGCGCGGCTCCGGGCCAGCGGCCTCGACGTGCCGGAGGAGTCGATCTGGACCTCGGCTCTGGCCACGGCCCGCTTTCTCCGCGACCAGCGTCCGGGCGGCTCGGCGTTCGTGATCGGCGAGGCCGGGCTCACCACGGCGCTCCATCAGGCCGGGTACACGCTGACCGACCGCTCGCCCGACTACGTGGTTCTGGGCGAGACGCGGACCTACAGCTTTGAGCGGATCACCCACGCGATCCGGCTGATCGATCGGGGTGCCCGCTTCATCGCCACCAATCCCGATGCCACCGGACCGAGCGTCGACGGGCCGCTGCCGGCGACGGGCTCGGTGGCCGCGCTGGTCAGCCGCGCCACCGGGCGCGAGCCCTACTTCGTCGGCAAGCCGAACCCGCTGATGATGCGATCGGCGCTGAACGCGATCGACGCGCACTCGGAGACGGCGGCGATGATCGGCGACCGGATGGACACCGACGTGGTGTCGGGGCTCGAGGCCGGGATGGAGACGATCCTCGTGCTCACCGGGGTCACCACGGCCGAGGACGCCGAGCGCCACCCCTACCGGGCCTCGCGGATCGTCGCGTCGATCGCCGAGCTCCTGCCCGAGCTCGATTAGCACCCGTCAAGCACGGTGACGGCGCGAGCCGATGCGGCGGAGCCGGCCGGCTGCGACGCTGGGGCCGGCGTCCTCGGCGCTCGGTGTCCTGCGCGCGGCCTCCCTCGCCGCGGCGACGGCCGTCCGGAACCGTGCCCGCTCGTCGCGAGCGCCCGTCATATCCGCCGCCGACGCACGCGAGCTGAGTCACGTCGCGCTCCAGGGGGCCGACGACCACCCGATCGAAGAAAGCGGTGCGGCCGCCGAGATGGCGAGCCACGCGCTCCCGGCGTGAGAACCCGCTGATCAGCGCGGCCGGCGTCGCCGCGCGGGACCTCACGGCACGAGCACGATTTTGCCATGAGTGTGGCGCTCGCCGAGCTCGCGATAGGCCTCCCGGACCTGATCCAGCGGCAAGGTGCGCGCCACCGGGATCTCGAGGCTGCCGTCAGCCACCATTCCGACGAGCTCGGCCAGCAGTGGGGCGGTGGCGATCGCGTGGGTGCCCTGGGTGTTGACGCCGTGGCGCGCCGCGGCCTCGTAGTCGATGATCGTGTTGATCCGCTCCGGCCGCACGCCGAGCCGGACCGCCAGCTCGACGTAGCCGCTCCCGAACGTGTCGATGAAGGCGTCGATCGGGCCGTCGGCCGCCGCGCGGATGCGCTCCTCCTGCCCCTCGCCGTAGGTTACGGGGACGATGTCGTGGCGGCGCAGCCAGTCGTGGTTGCGCTCGCCGGCCAGCCCGATCACCCGGGCGCCGGCGCGCCGCGCGAGCTGGACCGCCACCGACCCCACGCCACCGGCGGCGGCGGACACCACAACGGTCTCGCCGGGCTTCGGGGCGACGGCCTGGACCGACGCGTAGGCGGCCATCCCGGCGACGAACAGAGAGCCGGCCACCTCCCACGGGACCGACGCGGGCTTCGCGGTCACCTGATCAGCCGGCACGGCGACCAGGTCGGCGTGGCTGGCACGCTCCTCGGTCCAGCCGAGCACCTCGTCGCCGGCGCGAAAGCCCGACACGCCCTTGCCGGCCTCGCGCACCACGCCGGCAAAGTCGCTGCCCTCGCCGGCCGGGAACGTCGCCGGCCAGCGGTCATGCAGACGCCCCTCGCGGATGGCGATCTCGCCGGGATTGATGCCCGCCGCCCTGACCGCCACGAGCACCTGGCCCGGGCCGGCCACGGGATCCTCGACCTCGCGCACGTCCAGCACCTCGACTCCGCCGTACTCGTCGAACCGCACCGCCTTCATATCGCCTCCTCGCTGATGGCCGAGCCGGGCACCCCGAGGCGCGTGCGCCACGGGGCGCGCGCGCCACCACCGACGTTTGGTCGCGACCGTGTGCTTCACGCGCCCGGCAGGATTTGAACCTGCGACCTTTCGCTCCGGAGGCGAACGCTCTATCCCCTGAGCTACGGGCGCGGGGACTCCGGCTGGCGCCGGAAGCGGGTAGGCAGAGCTTACCGTGGACATCGCGATCATCTCGGACACGCACATGCCACGCCGCGGGCGCCGGCTGCCGGAGGCGTGCGTGGCCCGACTGCGGAGCGCCGACCTCATCGTGCACGCCGGCGACCTCGTGCAGATCTCGGTCCTCGAGACGCTGCGGTGCTACGGGGAGGTCGTGGCGGTGCACGGCAACGTCGACGACGCCGAGGTCCGCGCTGCGCTGCCCGCGGTCGCCACCGTCGCCACCGCCGGTGCGAGGATTGTCGTGGTCCACGACGCCGGAGCGGCGCGCGGGCGCCTCTCGCGGCTCCGGGCCCGGTTTCCCGACGCCGACGTGGTGATCTTCGGGCACTCTCACCTGCCCTGGCACGAACGCGCGCCCGACGGCTTTCAGATCTTCAACCCGGGCAGCCCGACCGAGCGCCGGCGCGCGCCGCGGGTCACGATGGGCGCGGCCCGCGCCGGCCGGGGCGGCGTGGCCTTCGAATTGATCGCGCTCGGCTGACAGACTGGACGGCGATGGATCTCTCCGTGTTGTTCGCCGGCACCGCCGGGTCGATCCCGACTGCGCGGCGCGGCCTCCCCGCGCTGTTGCTGCGCCGCGGCGGCGACCGGATCCTGTTCGACTGCGGGGAGGGAACCCAGCGCCAGCTCGTGAGCTCGGTGGGCTTGACCGAGCTGAGCGAGATCTTCATCACCCACTTCCATGCCGACCACTGGCTCGGCCTCCCCGGGCTGCTGAAGACCTTCGATCTCCGCGCCCGGGAGCGGCCGCTGGCGATTCACGGACCACCGGGCCTGCACGAGTTGCTCACGCTGGCCATGCGCACGGCCGGGCGCGTCCGCTTCGAGCTCGAGGTAGTCGAGCTCGGGCCCGGAGACGTGATGGCGCGCGAGGGATATCGGATCGCCCCGGTGCCGGTCGTCCACCGAGGACCCGGGCTGGCCTACGTGGTCTTCGAGGACGAGCGACCCGGGGTGTTCGACCCGCAGGCCGCCGTGCGCCTGGGGCTCGAGCCGGGGCCCGAGTTCGGCCGCCTTCAGCGCGGCGAGACGATCCGGGGGGTGGCGCCGGACCAGGTGCTCGGGCCGCCCCGGCCGGGCCGCAAGGTGGTGATCTCCGGCGACACCCGACCGTGTGAGGCCGTGCGGATCGCCGCCCACCGCGCCGACCTGCTGGTCCACGAAGCGACCTTCGCCGAGGACGAACTCGACCGGGCAGCCGAGACCGGCCACTCGACCGCGGCCGAGGCAGCGGCACTGGCGCGCGACGCGGAGGTCACGATGCTCGCGCTCACCCATTTCTCGACCCGCTACTCGGTCGGCCTGCTGCGCGACGAGGCGCGGGCGGTGTTCCCCCGCACCGTGCTGCCGCGCGACTTCGACTCGATCGAGATTCCCTTTCCCGAGCGGGGGGAGCCCGAGCTGGTGCGCTGGGAGGACCGGCCGGCGCATGCGGTGGCGGAACCGTCGGCGTGAGCCGCACGACGCTCGAGCGGGTGCAACCGCGCGGCTCGTGTGCGAGCGCCTGCAGCGCGAACACGCCGGCGAGCTCGAGCGGCTGATGCTCGACCCGCGCGTGACTTTCGAGCGAAGCGAAGCCTCGGGGACTATCGCCGTCGAGTCCTCACAAGCGGTAAAGCCCGACCGCGCCGGTGATGCGTGGTCGCGCGCCAGCCACATGCCGAAGCCGTAGCGCTCCCAGTGATCGACCTTCGCGGTCACGCTCGCGCGCACGTCGGCCGCGGTCGGTGGCTCAGGGCGTGGCCACAGTGCCTCCGCCACTGTTCGTTGGCTCGTTGCGGCGGCCACAGTCGTACCCGAGGCCCGGCCTGCCGGGAGCCGCCGCACCCGCTGCTACTCTGGCTCGCGTCGGCCCCTTTAACCCGGTCCCGAGAGGCCAGGAAGGAGCGCGTTGCCAGCCGCCCACACGGTCGTGCTCGACCGCGATGACATGCGCCGCACGCTCGTGCGGATCGCGCACGAGATCGTCGAAAAGAACCCGGACGGCGCGATCGCGCTGATCGGCATCCATCGCCGCGGAGCGATCCTGGCCCAGCGGCTTCAGGCGCTGACCTCCGAGCTGCTCGAGCCGAGCGTGCCGCTCGGCTTCGTCGACATCTCCTTCTACCGCGACGACCTGGCGCTGCGCCAGAACGCCCCGGTGGTGCACGCCACGCAGCTCGACTTCGACGTCGACGCGAGGACGATCGTCATCATCGACGACGTGCTCTACACCGGCCGCACGGTGCGCGCGGCGATCGACGAGGTGTTCGACTACGGCCGCCCGGCTCGGGTGCAGCTGGCGGTGCTGGTCGACCGGGGCCATCGGGAGCTGCCGATTCGCCCCGATTACGTGGGCAAGAACCTGCCCACCTCCCGCGACCAGCGGGTGTTCGTGTGCGTGGAGGAGATCGACGGCGTCGACGAGGTGACGATCGGGCGGACCGGCGAGGTGCGGAGGGCGGCCGCGTGAGCGTCTCCGGGCGAAACCGGATCGGCCGGCACCTGCTTTCGATCGGGGATCTCGACCGGGCGGCGATCGAGCGCATCCTCGATCGGGCCGAGTCTTTTGCCGAGGTGGCCGGCCGGGAGATCAAGAAGGTCCCCGCGCTGCGGGGCCGCACGGTGGTGAACCTGTTCTACGAGTCGAGTACCCGGACGAGCTCGTCGTTCGAGCTGGCGGCCAAGCGGCTGAGCGCCGACGTGGTCAGCGTCCGCTCGGTCGGCTCGAGCGTCGACAAGGGGGAGTCGCTCAAGGACACCGTGCAGACACTCTCGGCGTACGACCCAGCGGCGATCGTGATCCGCTCGCCGCGCGTCGGCGCAGCTCAGCTGGTGGCGGGCTGGACCGCCGCCTCGGTGATCAACGCCGGCGACGGCAAGCATGAGCACCCGACCCAGGCGCTGCTCGACGCGTTCACCCTGCGGCGCCGGCTCGGCGCGCTGGACGGCGCCCGGATATGGATCGTCGGCGACGTCCTGCACTCCCGGGTGGCGCGCTCGAACATCCTCGCCTTCCGGCAGATGGGGGCGCGCGTCACGCTGTGCGGCCCGCCGACGCTGATCCCACGCGGGATCGAGGCGCTCGGCTGCGAGACCACCGCGACGCTCGCGCGCCTACCCGAGGCCGACGTGGTCTACGTCCTGCGGATGCAGCACGAGCGCATGCGCGACTCTTTCGTGCCCACGCTGCGCGAGTACGCCAGCCGCTACCAGATCACCTCCGCGCGGCTGAAGCCCGGACAGCTGCTGATGCATCCGGGGCCGGTCAACCGGGGCGTGGAGATCTCGGGTGAGGCGATCGACTCGCCGCAGGCGCTGATCGGAGCGCAGGTCAAGGCCGGGGTGGCGGTGCGCATGGCCGTGCTGTACGAGCTGCTGGTGGGGGCGCCGCACCTGGCGGCGGTGGCGTGATGAGCCTGTACCAGCGCCCGACCCAGCCGGCGGACCTCCTGATCCGGGAGGCCTATGTCCTCGATCCCCGCGCCGGCCTCGACGAGCCCCACGACAT